>JARIAV010000229.1 GCA_029257685.1 Butyricicoccus sp. | reverse complement strand
GTATCCAGATCGATCAAAAGCGGATTGCCGGCAGCAGCAGAATAGCACTGGTAGGGAGAGTCCCCGAAGCCGGTGTGTCCGAGCGGGAGCACCTGCCAGTATCGCTGGCCGGCATCCCGCAGAAAGTCTATAAAATCGAAAGCTGCCTGCCCCAGAGAGCCGATGCCGTGAGGGGAGGGCAGAGAGGTGATGTGCATGAGCACACCGCTTGCACGGTCGAATGCCATGTGAGATCCATCCTTAATTCATAAAATGAGGGAAATACTATTGCTATTATAATCGTTTTGCCATGGACTGTCAATTTTGGGTGATATTTCAGAATGAGACGGTGCACGGAATAAACTAGAGATAACGAAACGCGTGGGCAACTCCTTGACCGGATGGGGCGAGAGGAGGCGCAGGATGGCGGATGAGGAAAAGCCGTGATGGGCAGATTTCAGAAAAATGTTAGATCTGCTTGCAAATGTGTGGCAAAACACGCTATAATAAGGGCACAAAGAGTTTCGATTTGGAGGAATGAAACGCATGAGAATGCGAAAAAAGAAGAATCTCGATGTGCGCTTTGCACAGTGTGCATCGGTTATGGTGGAAGATCCGCAGGCACAGCGCGGTGCGTGGAACGCATTGTTTGGCAATGACAATCCCATTCGTCTGGAGATCGGCTGCGGCAAGGGTCGTTTTATTTTGGAGAATGCACGCCGCAATCCCGATATCAATTTTGTTGCCATCGAGAAAGAGGAAGGCGCACTCATTATGGCAACGGAAAAGGCGGTCAGTGAAGCCCTGCCCAACCTGCGCTTTCTGTCCTTTGATGCGGCAGCACTCCATGAGATCTTCGCGCCGGGCGAGGTCTCTCTGATCTATCTCAATTTTTCTGATCCGTGGCCGCCCAACCGCCAGCGCAAGCGCCGCCTGACATGGCGTGCATTCCTTGCCGTCTATGACGAGATCCTTGCAGAGGACGGCGCGATCTTTTTCAAGACGGATAACCAGCGGCTGTTCGAGTGGTCGCTTGGAGAGCTTTGTCAGAACGGTTGGTTGCTGCAAAATATTTCGCTGGATCTGCATCGATCAGATTATGATAACATCATGACAGAGTATGAGGAGAAGTTTTCCTCTCAAGGGTATCGCATTTATCGCGTAGAAGCGAGAAAGCGGATCGAACAGAATCTGCTGAAATGACACATTCCCCCTCGAATCTATCGCGTATGGGATAGGTTCGGGGGTTTTTGTTTTGAGACAGGCGCTGGAAACGACAGGATCCCCCTTGTGCGAAAGATTTTTGAAAAAGCCTCTTGACAAAGCGGAAAAGTAATTGTATATTTGTATTAAGCTAATAATACAGTGATACAACGGGAAAGGAGAGAGCAATGATGCAATGGAAACTAACAGATGACCGACCGATCTGGATGCAGCTGACCGAACAGCTCACAGAGCGTATCGTGTCCGGTGTGTATCCGCTGGGGTCGCGTGTGCCCTCGGTGCGTGAGCTTGCGGCAGAGGCCAAGGTCAACCCCAACACCATGCAGCGTGCGCTGGCACAGCTGGAACAGGAGGGACTGGTTGCAACCAACCGCACGACCGGCCGCACGGTGACGGATAACGCAGGCACAGTGGACCAGATCAGACGCACATTGGCAGAGGAAAAGATGGAGCTTTATGTGACTGGTATGGCAACCATCGGATATAACGAAACCGAGGCGGCAGAGATGCTGCACGACCGCAAAAGGGGGAACCTATAATGGAAGAGATCCGGAATCCAAACAGCTTTATGCAAACGGAAAAGACACAGGACGATATGCTCATTCGCGCACAGGGGCTGAGCAAGTGCTATGGCGCAAAGCGTGCGCTCGATCGCATCGACCTCAATATTGGGCGCGGCAAGATCGTTGGTCTCCTGGGGCCGAATGGCTCCGGTAAGACCACGTTCATCAAGCTGCTCAATGGGCTGCTCCGTCCGACCGAGGGCATCCTGCTCGTCAATGGGTATGCGCCCGGCATCGAAACCAAGTCGGTCATCAGCTATCTGCCTGACCGGATGTACTTTGCAGACTGGATGAAGACCGTTGATCTGATGGACTTTTTCAGCGACTTCTATGCGGATTTTGACCGCCAGAAAGCGGCAGAGATGTTCTCCGCCCTCGATATCCGTCCGATGGATCGCATCAAGACCATGTCCAAGGGCACAAAGGAAAAGGTACAGCTCGTGCTGGTGATGAGCCGTAAGGCAGACCTCTACCTGCTCGATGAGCCGATCGCAGGAGTCGATCCGGCAGCGCGTGATTTTATTCTGGATACCATCCTCACCAACTACAACGAAAATGGAACGGTCATGATCTCTACGCACCTGATCTCTGATGTGGAGCGTGTGCTTGACGAAGTCGTGTTCCTGCAAAATGGGCAGATCGTGCGCCATGATACGGTGGATAACATTCGGGAACAGGAGGGCAAGTCGGTCGATCAGCTGTTCCGCGAGGTCTTCCGTGCGATGCCATATCAGGGAGGTATGTTATAATGTTTGGAAAATTGATGAAATATGAGCTCAAGTCACTCTCGAAGGGACTGGTACCGCTCTATGGTGCCATCCTTGCCGTTGCGCTCATCAACCAGTTCATGTTCTGGATGAATGGCACGATGCAGATGGATATGGATGTTCCGCAGATGACCGCCATCATGGTCTATACCGCGCTCTGTGTGGCTGTCGCAGTCATGACCCTTGTCATCATCGTACAGCGGTTCTATAAGGGGCTATTGGGGCAGGAAGGCTATCTGATGTTTACCCTGCCCGTACCCACATGGCAGCTGACCTGCTCCAAGCTGCTGGGCGCAACCATCATGACAATCGTTTCCGGTATCGTTGGGCTGCTGTCCGTTATGATCTTGGGCGCAAACGATATCAACTGGGCGGACTTTTTCCTGGAAGCAGGCACGGTGTTCTCCGATCTGGGGATCAATCATGTCGCAATGGGTGCGGAAGTCGCGCTGGCCGGTCTTGCAAGCACCCTTGCAAGTGTCACACAGATCTATCTTGCGATCGCGCTCGGTCATCTTGCGAATAAGCACCGTGTTGCAATGGCGTTCGTGTGGTATATCGCCATCAATGTTGCACAGTCCATCCTTGCCGGTTTCTTTACGATGGGGAGTCAGAGCATGGTGAATGGAATGGTTGAGTTCTTTCTCAATACCATGATCGCATCCCCGAGCACGGGCGTGCATACCATGATGGCCATTGGGATCGCGTCCTCACTCGTGCAAGCGGTGATCTTCTACTTTGGTACCAATTACATCCTGAAAAACAAGCTGAATCTTGAATAAGACAAAGAAAAAGGCATCGCAGACGCGATGCCTTTTTGATCCTGCAAATGGATCGGGCAAAAGGAAAGAGGACGCAGAACGCGTCCTCTTTGAAAAAACTTGATTAGAGAGCAGCCTTAGCCTTCTCAACCAGTGCGCAGAATGCAGCATTGTCGTTGATTGCCAGCTCAGACAGCATCTTGCGGTTGATCTCGATGCCGGACTTCTTCAGACCGTTCATGAAACGGCTGTAGTTGATGTCACAAGCCTTGCAAGCCGCAGAAATACGGGTGATCCACAGACGGCGGAAGTCACGCTTCTTGTGCTTACGGCCGATGTAAGCGTACTTCAGGGACTTCATGACCGCCTGATTGGCAGTTCTAAAATGGGTGGACTTTGCGCCGAAGTAGCCCTTCGCACGCTTCAGGATCTTCTTTCTTCTCTTACGCGACATCATCGCGCCTTTAACTCTTGCCATGTTATGTTAGCCTCCTTAAATCTCTGGTAAAAAAGAAATTACGCGTAAGGCAGCAGGCGCTTTACCTCTGCTACGTTTGTCTTGTCTGCAAAGCCTTCCTTGCGGAGGTGACGCAGACGCTTGGTGTTCTTCTTGGTCAGAATGTGACGACGGCCAACATGAGCGCGCTTAATCTTACCGCTCTTGGAAACCTTGAATCTCTTCTTTGCACCGCTGTGCGTTTTGATCTTAGGCATTTTATAAACTCCTCTCTATATGTCGCATCCAAAAAGTAATGATGCAGCTTGTATGGTTTACTTGTCCTTCTTGGGAGAAAGGAACATGTGCATGTGGCGACCCTCTAACTTGGGCTGCTTTTCCGTAACGCCGAATTCTGTGCACTGTTCTGCAAAACGCTGAAGCAGCTCCAGACCGATGGAAGAATGGGTGACCTCACGGCCGCGGAAACGGACGGATACCTTTACCTTGTCGCCACCCTTGAGGAAACGACGGGCATGACCGACCTTGACATTGAAGTCGTTGACATCGATGCCGGGGGTCAGGCGGATCTCCTTGATCTCCACAACACGCTGGTTCTTACGCGCTTCCTTCTCACGCTTCGCCTGCTCAAAGCGGAACTTGCCATAATCCATGATACGGCAGACCGGCGGCTGTGCCTGCGGCGCGATCTTGACCAAGTCCATACCCTTCTCAATGGCGATCTCCAGCGCCTTCTGCGCGGATACGATGCCAAGCTGCTCGCCGTCATCGGCGATCAGGCGGACTTCCTTATCTCGGATATCTTCATTGATCTGATGTTCCATGCTGCTAATAGCGAACACACCTCCTGTTGAATAGACGGGAAAATTGGTAATTTGATAAAAAAAAGACAGCCGCGCTGTCCCAACATGATCCACTCTCTGCGCGCATAGACAGACAGACGCTGCAAAATGCGGCAAGGAGAGAAAACGATGTGGACCCGTTTGCGGAAAGCGGCGGGTGAAGATGCGCCGGAGCACACCTTGCTTTATTGTTGCTTAGATATTGTACCGCGCGATCGGGGGATTTGTCAAGGGAAAATCACAAAAAAATATTAAAATCAGAAAACATACGGTTTCTCTTGACAACCATGCCGGTTGTGGCGTAAAGTAATAGTCTGAGCCAAGATGCAAAGCAGTATGCGCATCCTCACCCGATAAAAAAATTATGAGATTTTCATGAAAAACCATTGAAAATTTGGCGCGTTTCGGGTATCCTGATGATAGCAGGAATCAAGAGCCGCCGTGCGGCATAGAATTTACTACATGGAGGTTCATGCTTTATGAGCGAAGAAAATAATTACGTTCTCCTGACTGACGAGAACGGAAACGAAGTAGAATTTGAACACATCGATACCGTCGAGGTAGACGGCCAGATGTATATGGCATTCATTCCGGCACAGCTCTCTGTGGAGGAAGAAGCCGAGGTCGTGATCCTGAAGGTCGTAGAGGAAGACGGCGAGGAAGTCCTCGTATCCGTTGAGGATGATGAGGAAGCCGACCGCGTCTTCGCGATCGTTATGGAGCGCGTAGAGGAAATGTACGAGGAAGACGGCGAGTAATCCACGCTTTTCCTGAGATCCGTTCAATTCCCCCCTGTGATGTTTGACAGCAGCTTGTTTTAAACCCACATTTTGTTTTCGGGATTCCGAATAACTTCCCGTTCCAAGTGCAGGCCTCCCGTGAATCAAAAACGGAAGTTGGAAGCACAGAGGCTCGAGATAGGAAACCCACCTGCTCAGTCGTGCAGGTTATTTTAATGGGCTGCATCGGCATTGCGGGG
>JARIAV010000202.1 GCA_029257685.1 Butyricicoccus sp. | reverse complement strand
AAGATGCGCTTGACCGCCGATTGGGCATCGTCAAAGTTGCCGCGGATCGCGACGACCTCCACGTTCTCGCCCTGCTGCGTCACCATCTGCAATTTCTGCATGGGGGAAACGCCGTCCACCGGATAGTATACCATGATCTTCGTGTTCGGTACATCGGCAAAACCTTCCAGTGCCGCCTTGCCCGTGTCGCCCGAGGTCGCCACCAAAATACAGCAGGTGCGCGTTTCGCCCGTCTTTTTGAGCGAGGCGGTCAGCAGATGGGGCAGCATCTGCAATGCCATATCCTTGAACGCACAGGTCGGCCCATGCCACAGTTCCAGCATGTGCACCCCATCCGCAAGGCTCACGAGCGGCACGGTATCGCTGCCGCCGAATTTTTCATCTGCATACGCCCGCTCGGTAAAGTCCTTGAGTTCTTCCGCCGTGAAGTCGGTCAGAAATTTGCCGAGGATCATCGCCGCACGCTGCTTATAGTCCATGCCCATCAGCTGCACGAACTCGGCATGGGTCAGGCGCGGGAATTCGGTCGGACAGAACAAGCCGCCGTCCGGCGCGATGCCCTGTGCGATCGCCTCCGCCGCGCTGACACGCAGTTCTTTATTTCTCGTGCTTACATATTCCATGTCATTCCTCCTGTTTGAGACAGGTTATTTGAGCATCCGGTCAAAAAACCGATGCGCATTTTCAAAAAACAATCCATCTACCGTGCTTTGCAGATAGTTATGCTGCAAGAGGCATTCGCCCAGCCGCTCCATGTCCGCGACCGTCTCCATCCCCTTGGGGATACTGCTGCATCCGTCGAGATCCGCCCCCAGCGCAAGGCAGCCCTCGCCGCCCAGCTCCAGAAAATGCTCGATGTGGCGCAGCACGTCGCAAAGCTCCGCCTGTTCCCCATCTGCACGCAAAAACGGACTGTACAGATTGATGCCCACCAAGCCGCCGCGCCGCACGATCTCGGAAAATTGCAGGTCGGTCAGGTTGCGCAGATGGTCACAGCAGGCGCGGCTGTTGGAATGGCTCGCGGCAAAGGGGGACTCGGTCTCCACACAGAGATCCCAGAAGCCCGCCTCCGACAGATGGGACACATCCACGATGATCCCAAGCTCCACCAGCCGCCGCACCAGTGCCTTTCCCTTGGTGCTCAGTCCGGTGTCGTTGCCATAGACTGCGCCGCAGGCATACTGGTTGTA
>JARIAV010000186.1 GCA_029257685.1 Butyricicoccus sp. | reverse complement strand
GGACGGGCAAGCGGATTGATATAATCACTGTCTACATAGCAATATTCTGTCGGTTCAAACGGCCCCAGACCATCGATCGGCTCACCGAGCGCATTGATGACACGGCCGCGCAGAAAGTCTCCAACCGGAAGGCGCAGACGCTTTCCGGTGTTTCGTACAAAATTTCCGGCGGAAATCCCATTCATGGACTCATATGGCATGAGCAGCATACGATCCTGCTTGAAGCCTACGACCTCACCCATGATCTGACGGCTTTCTGCACCGCTGTAGATGCGGCAGATATCGCCGATCGCGCCTCTGCCGCCGGAGGCTTCAATAGACATGCCTACAATATTCTCGATCTTTCCGGTACGGCTGTAGGTCTCTGCCGTGCGCACCGCCCGGATCATATCGTCCAGCATTTTTCAAGCCTCCTTCATGGTCAGGTCTTCATATCCTCCAGCATATTTCGGATATTTTCCATCTGTGTAGACGCGCTTGCGTCAATGATCTCATCCGGCATCTCGATGATGCAGGTGCCGGGGTCTTCGCTTTCCATGGGAACGATCTTCACATGGTCGGACAGGCTCGCAAGGGAATGTGCAAGCTCGATATCCGCCTGTACACACCGCTGTGCATCCCCCTTGGAAATATATACGCGCACCCACTCACGCCGTTTGAGCTTTTCCGTGGCATGCTGTATCATGCGAGCGACGATCTCGCCGCTTGACTGTAAACTGATCCGAAGGACCTTTTCGGCAACCGTCAGCGCAAGATCGCGCATCTGATCCTGTGCACGGACAAACATCATATCACGCTGATCGGTCGCATCGCGGAAAAATCGTTCGATATCATAGAGGGTCTGCTGCTGCTGTGCCTCGATCTGGGTACGGCTTTCTTCCATCGCCTGCTCCTGACCGGCTCGGTATCCGGCCTCTCGGCCTTCTGCAAAGCCTTCCTGATAGCCCTCTTCGCGCTTGTCCTCACACAAAGCCTGTGCTTCACGCTTCGCAGCAGAGCGTGCCGTTTCTAAAATGACTGCAGCCTGCTCTTTTGCATGAGCAATGATCTGTTCCGCTTCACGCTCTGCACTTTCCTGCAGTTTTTTTGCAAAATCTGCTGACTGCTGCTGTACTGCCATGCCATTGGGCACACCCATCTGCATTTCTTGCTGCGCAAATTGTTGCGGTTGCTGCATCATCTGCTGCGGCTGCGGCGGCGCAGTATTCACAGACAGATGCTCAGCTTCCTGAAATTCATAGTTTTCAACAGATCCCTGCTGAAAATATTTGAGGATGTTAAGCAATGATATCGTCCTTTCCACCCTTTACGATAATGATCTGCCCCTGTGCTTCCAGTACGCGGATCACATCAACAATACGCTGCTGTGCTTCTTCGACATCGCGAATACGCACATTGGTGCTGACTTCGAGATCGTCTCGGATGCTTTCTGCCATACGGCTGGACATATTGCTGAACAGCTTCTGCGCAACTTCTTCGCCTGCTGTTTTGAGCGCAAGTACCAGATCGCTCTGTTCGCAGTCTCGCAGGAAACGCTGTACCGAACGATCGTCCATCGTGATGATATCCTCGAACACGAACATACGCTTGCGGATCTCCTGCGCGAGTTCTCCGTTCTCGACTTCCAAGCCCTCGAAAATAGATTTCTCGCTGGAGCGGTCGACGTTGTTCATCACATTTGCCACATAATCGATGCCGCCAACCTTCGCGTTGTCGCTGGAAAGAACAGAATTGAACTTCTTTTCCAGTTCCTGTTCCAACACTTTGATCGCAGAAGAGGAAACACTGTCCATCTCGGCAATGTTCTGTACGACTGTGATCTGCACCTCTTCCGGAAGCTGCGTGATCACATCTGCAGCCTTGTCCGGTTCGATATAAGACAGGACGATTGCGATCGTCTGCGGACGTTCATACTGTAAGACAGAGAAAATAGACTTGGCATCTGTTTTACGCAAAAACCCAAATGCTTGGTTTTTGAGCGAGCGTGTGATCTTATCGAGCAACTGACTTGCTGTTTGATCACCGAATGCTTTCTCCAGTACTGTGCGAGCATACTCCATGCCGCCAACCGTGACCGCCTTGCGAGTCATGCACATCTGATAAAATTCTTCTAAGATCTCCTCAGTATCTTCCATGGAAAGATGACCCAGGCGCGCGATCTCATACGTCAGCTGTTCAACGTCTTCACTGGCCATATTCTGGTAGATCCGAGAAGCCTTATCTACGCCCAGCGCAACAACAACTGCTGCCGCCTTCTGTTCTGACGACATATTTTTTGTTACTTCGCTCACTCCTCGTCCCCTCCTCTTAACCAGCTGCTAAGCAAGTCGGCAGCCACTTCCGGGCTTTCCTCGGAGAACTTGCGAATGCTTTCTTTCAGTTCCAAGCTCTTCTCATTTTGGATGTTAAGCAGATCCTTCTGCATATCTGCAACTTCCTGCTGATGCGCCATCTCCGCTTCCATCGTTGCGCGATCCAGCTCCAGCTGTTCCGCAGCAGCAAGCAGTCTGCGCTTTTTGCGGCGGCGGCGCACGATCAGGGAAATCACGATCACGAGGAGGAGGAACAATGCAAAAGCTGCACCGGCGATCGCCCACATTGGGATGCCAAATACTGTGCTCTGTGCCCATTCCAGGAAGGAATTGCCGTCTGGCTCTGGATCCTCGGGTTTCCAGTCAAAGAAATGAGACGCTGCAACCGAGATCTTGGTCTGCTCGTCTTGCGGTGAGATGCCTGCGGCACGCGCAACCAGCTCTACGATCTGCGGCTGGGTCAGGGATCCGTATCCATCGCTGTTGATAGATACTGCAACCGTCAGGTCAACTACCTTTGGTGCATAGATCTCATTCTGTTCCTTCATGGTATTCAGATTGAAATTGGTCTGTGTCTTATCGGATACCAAAGTATCGTTTGCGCCCACAGTGCCGTTGTTCTGGCTGACATAGGTATTGATGTCTGCATTGGACTGCGTACCAACGACGCCGCCAGCGGCATTGGCTTCCGCGGTTGGGCGAAGCACTTCTTGATTCTTCGCGATCTGACCAGGGATGCCTGTACCAGGAGCCGCGCCTTCCGGTGTCGTGTAGGTCGTTGCCTCCTGCATGGTGCGCTTAACATCGACCGTGCTCTTGACGCTGACGCGTACATTGCCCTGTCCATAGAAGCCTTCCAGTACATCCAGCACCTTACGGCGTGTAGTTGCCTCGACCTTGCGTTCGGTCTCCAGCTTGAGCTGGGTCGCCTTGTCCTGTGCCGCGTCTCCTGTATCTTCCGCAGAATAGTAGTTCATATCCGAATCCAAGATCGTCACATTCTCGGGCAGCAAGCCGCGCACGGAACGGGATACCAGATACTGGATCGCGATGACCTGCGAATTTTTAAGGGTATCGCCCTCTTTGAGTGTCAAAGTTACGGAAGCCTTTGCCGGCTCAAGTTCCTTTGTATTGAGGACATAGCTGTTGTCCTCTGCCGGGGTGATATTCACAACGGCTTGCGTCACATTT
>JARIAV010000142.1 GCA_029257685.1 Butyricicoccus sp. | reverse complement strand
CGAGTGCCTTGAACACATCTTTCGGGAGACGCTCCTTCATCACAGATTCATTGAACACCATGCTGCCGAATAGTTCGGGTACTTTGCTCATGGTATGGCCTCCTATTTTACATCCAAACAAATTTTGATTTCTGGCATGCAGTCTCGCACAACCAGTGCTGTTCCATGCATTATAAAATTCATTATATGCGCAAATTTTAACTTTGTCCAGTTTGGAACCACACCTGATATGCAGTTCTCAGCAATCCACAAGGATCGGCTTTGTTCCGCCGGTCTTTCTATGCAATTTGTAAAAATCTGTCTTTTGCGGTCACCCTTCCCAGAAAAACCAGCTTGACGCGCCCCGTAAAACCGTTTATCATGGAGTTGAATGTAAAAAAACAGGAGCTTTTATTTATGAAACTTTCGTTTACCAAAATGCAGGGCTGCGGAAACAGTTATCTGTATTTTAATTGCTTCACACAGAGCATCCCCGATCCCAGTGCCCTTGCCGTGCGTCTGTCCGAGGTGCATTTCGGCGTTGGCAGTGACGGCATCATCCTGATCTGCCCCTCCTCCGTGGCAGATGCAAAAATGCGTATGTTCAATGCCGATGGCAGCGAGGGCAAGATGTGCGGAAACGGCATCCGCTGTGTCGGCAAATATCTCTATGATTATGGCATGGTGAACGGCCGCACCGAGATCACGGTCGAGACCCTGTCCGGCATCAAGCACCTGACCCTGTATCCGGAGAATGGCAAGGTACAGCAGGTACGCGTTGATATGGGGGCTGCGATCCTTGTCCCCAGCGAGATCCCCTGCACCCTGCCTGCACAGGCTGGTACACCGCTCACCGTAAACGGCACGACCTATGCCGTAACGGCGGTCGGCATGGGCAATCCGCACTGCGTCCTTTTTGAGGAAGCCGATGTAGATACCCTCGACCTTGTGCGCATCGGTCCGGACTTCGAGACCCATCCTGCATTCCCCGAGCAGGTCAACACCGAGTTCATCAACGTGCTGGGCGCACAGGAGCTGAAAATGCGTGTCTGGGAACGCGGGAGCGGTGAAACTTGGGCATGTGGTACGGGAACCTGTGCCGCAGCTGTGGCCGCTGTCCTGAACGGATACTGCCAGAAAGACACCGATATTCTGGTGCATCTGCGCGGCGGCGATCTCACCATTCGCTATACCGATGAAACCGTTTGGATGACCGGCCCTGCCGTGACAGTATTTGAAGGGACGGTGGAAGTATGATCCGCACCCTGTTTTTTGACTTGGACGGTACGCTGACCGATTCCAAGGAAGGCATCACCAAATGTGTTGCGGAAGCACTGCACACCGTATGCGGCATCGAGGTTGCCGATCTCGATACCCTGACCTGCTATATCGGCCCTCCGCTGCTCGACGGCTTCATTGAAAACCACCAGCTGGACCGCGAGACCGCGGCACGCTGCCGCGATGTATACCGCGACCGCTATGGAGAAGTTGGATTATTTGAAAACCGTGTCTACGACGGCATCCCCGAAGTGCTCGAACAGCTGAAAGCACAGGGCTTCACGCTCTGCGATGCAACCTCCAAGCCGGAACCGTTTGCCGTGCGTATTCTGGAGCGGTTCGGACTGGCACACTATTTCGAGGTCATTTCCGGCGCAACGATGGACGGAACGATCGGTACCAAGGGCGAGGTCATCGCCAATACCCTGCGCCGCATCGGTGATCCTGACCACTCCGAGATCCTGATGATCGGCGACCGCAACCATGATATCTTCGGTGCGCATGCATATGATATCCGTGCGATCGGCGTGCTTTATGGCTGTGGTTCGCGTGAAGAATTTGAAAAAGCACAGGCAGACGCCATTGCGGAAACCGTATCCGATCTGCCAGCGGTCATTGCACAATTCCAGACCGTTTGATTTTGCGTAAACAAAAAGGAATCCTTCCGGATTCCTTTTTTGTTTGCAGTTTTTAC
>JARIAV010000133.1 GCA_029257685.1 Butyricicoccus sp. | reverse complement strand
GCAGGCTGTTCATGGCATTGCTGCTGTATGCCGCTGTATCGGAATTGATGGTGCTGGACAGGTTCTCCAGCTTTTCCAGTGCCTTCTCCGCATCACGCAGGGAGGTCTGCACCTGATCGGCAGATTGGTTGATGCCCCATTGTACATTGCCCACCATCAGCTTGAGTGCATCGTTTGCTTCGTTGATGGCTTTCTGCACGCGCGACAAGCGCCCAGACGGATCGATCTCGCCCAATTTCTGTCTTGCTGCATCGATCTTCTCTGCCTTTTCTGCAAGTGACAAGCTTGTATCTGCCAGAATATCAGAAACTTCTCTTACGAAGTCACTCAGCCGTCTCATATCTCCCTTTGCACCATCGAGTTCACCCAGCGCATTCTCCATCTGCTTATGTACGGTAGAGGATGCATTGTCTACCTCCTCGACGGCATCTGTGACACCGTTCGTGAGGGTGTATGGGATATCCATGAGATTCTTACGGACCTTTTTCATCTGCTTGATGACCTGATCCATATTGCGGCTGAGTTCCTGAATATAGGCATCTGAGTCATCGATCAGGACACCGACCGAGCCATTGATCGACTGGGAGGACACATGCACGTCACCCAGCATGGCATCTGCATCGTCGATCGCCTCCGTTCCGGCACTGTGCGCCGTATCACGGATGGAGCTCATGGCATCGTTCATCACCTTGAAGTCGTCGATGGCATTGCCTGCTGCACTTGAAACCTGATCGGCAAGCTGATTGAGCAGACCGCTGAGGCTGTCCAGTGCATGATCGAGATCATCGATCGGCTTGGTTCCATAAGTCATATCGATATAGGGCTCGAACTGTCCGACGATACCGCCGACATCTTTACGGCCGTACACCTTGCCCGCATTGACACAGGAAACGATCGTGCCATTCTGTATGCCGACGATACCGCCGGTGTTATAGCCGACATGCTGGTAACCGATCTCCGCCTTGTTGGTACAGGAGGTGATGACACCGGTGGATTTTCCGGTGATGCCGCCTGTATTGGTTGGGGATTGGTCACCATCTGTATTGACTGCCCCTTCATTGACACAGCCTTGGATCCGTCCCTCACTGCGCCCTGCGATACCGCCTGCGTTGGTGCTGCCCGTCACGACCGCCTGATTGAGGGAATCCAAGATCACACCGCTTTCCTCATTGACGCCAACGAGACCGCCGATGCTTTCGTCACCCGTGACTGAGCCTTTGACCGCGCAGGAACGGATGGTTCCCTCATTGCGTCCGGCGAGCAGTCCCAGTCCGGATTTCGTGCCTTCCGGCTCGACCGAACCGGAGACAGTCAGACTCTGTACGACAGCTCCCTGTTCGATGTATCGGAACAATCCGCGGTCCGAACCCTTGCCGCGGCTGTTGTATCCACTGATGGTATGATGGTTGCCGTCAAATGTCCCGCAGAATACGGGAACGGAAACCGAACCATAGCCGGACAGATCGATATCCTGTTCCAAAATGACCGTCAGCCCCTTGGAATAGGTGTTGTTTGCACATTTTTTTGCAAGCTCCTTGAATTCACTTGCGTTCGTGATGCGCACGGTGCGTACAGCCGGTGCATCTGCGGCAGCTGCATACAAAAGCGGCGTTGTCAGAAGCAGGGCTGCCATTCCACATGCCGTCAACCGTTTGAAATGGTCTTTCATTCGCTTTTTTCCTCCTCTAAGTGAAACGCCGGATCTGCCGGATCTTTGGGTATCGGTCGCTTGCTCTCGACCATCGCGTTGACATCGCCGCGGATCAGACCGCGGATCTCACCATCGACAAAGCCGGAGACATGACCACGGATATGACCGTCCACATGCATGATACCGCCCGAGAAACGCTGCTTGCGATCGATGTTCAGCGTGATCGCCGTGCGTTCGATCAGGGTGTCACCGAGCAGCAGGAGCTGTGGCAGTACGGTCATGACCAGCACGATCGAAGTCAGTGTACCGCGTCCGAGCGCGAGACCCAGAGAGCTGATCGCCGGATTGGTCGAGATGAAGCCGATCAGGAAACCGGATACGGTCATGATCGAGCCCGAGGTCAGGATGGTCGGGAAGCTCTGGTTGAGGGTCTCGATGACAGCCTCATGGTGTCCGAGTTCCTCCTTGAGTTCCATATAGCGGTTGGTGATAACGATCGCATAGTCGATCGTCGCGCCCATCTGAATGGAGCTGACGACCAGATAACTCAGGAAGAACAGGTTGGTATCCATGATTGCCGGGAACGAGAAGTTGATCCAGATACTGCCCTGAATGGTCAGAACGAGCAGGATCGGCAGGCCTGCGGACTTAAAGGTAAAGAGCAGGATGACCATAACGAAGAGTGCAGTCAGTACACTGATCTTGAGGTTATCGTCCATGAAGGAGCTGGAAAGATCCTGCGCATTGGTGGAATTGCCGACAAGGATAACGTCGTCCCCATAATACTGCGCCGCAATGCTGCGCATCTCCTCCAAAAGGGCAAAGGTTTCCGGACTTTCCTCCGGAACGTCCGCTGTGAATACCAGACGGGACCAGTTGTCGCCCTGAAGCTGCGGCAGACCGGTATCGAGCTCCTCCTGAAGATCGTTTACCTTGTCCTCCTGCTCGCCCTCCAGCTTGAATACGCCCTTGTCCTTCTGCTCACAGAGGAACTGGAAGCTGTCTACCAGTGGGATCTCATAGTCATCCGGATTCTGGAAGATCGCGCCGTATTCCTCATGATCGAGCCCGTATGCCTGATACAGCAGACGAGCCAGCTCGATATCCACACCGGCAAGCTCGGCAAACTGACGCGGCTTCAGCTTATCGGTCAGCATATGCCCTTCTGCTTCCGTGTTGGCAAGTCCCTGCGCCCGCTCGATCTGGGGCAGGCTGCTGATCTCGGTCAGGATCTTGCCTTCCTTTTCATAATCCCCACGCGGTACGAGCAGCGCGATGAGGTTCTGGTTGCCGAAGGTATCGGAGATCCGGTCGAATGCGATCCGCTGTTCCGGAGGATTGTTGGTATCGATGACATTTTCCGAGAAGCAGTATTCACACTGATTGGAAAGGTAGATACCGCCTACCATAAGTACAAGGAAGATCGGCGGCAGGATGTAGCGCAGCTTGACATCCATCTTACCAATGAAGCTGATCTTTGGAACCAGATTGGAATGGCGGGTCCGCTCGATGCCCTTACTGAACAGCATGAGCAGTCCGGGCATCAGAAGGAATACCGTAAGCATACTGCAAATGATGCCCTTGGACATGACCGCACCCATATCGAAGCCGATGCGGAATTTCATGAGCATGAGCGCGATCATACCGGAAATGGTGGTCAGGCTGGAAGAGGAGATCTCCACGATCGCCTTGGACAGTGCCGCGATATCTGCTTCCCGTGCAGGCTTGGTCTCGCGCTCCTCCATGTATCGGTGACAGAAAATGATCGCATAGTCGATCGCAAGCGCAAGCTGCAGCACGATCGCAACCGAGTTCGTGATAAAGGAAACTTCCCCGAACCAGTAGTTCGTACCCATATTGAGCACGGCAGCGACTGCAAATACGATAAGGTATACCGGAACCTCCATATAGCTTTTGGAGGTAAAGAGCAGCACCAAAACGATAACGATGGCAGCCACGACCAGAATGATCCCCATTTCGCTTTGCAGCTGCGCCGAGGTATCCAGTCCGACGGGCGAGCTGATATAGGTATCATAGGGGGCAAGTGCCGCCTTGATGCTGTTCATCGCACGCAGGGACTCCGGCGCGTCCTCCTCGCCGTCAAAGGTGACCGCGATCATCGCAGAGGAACCGGTGTAATGCTTTTCGGTATCATCGAATTCCACACTGGACACGCCGTCGATCGTCTCGATCTGATCGGCGAGCTTTTGTGCTTCATCGAACGTGATATTGGTGAGCATGAACTGTCCAGCGCCCAGCGTTGTGAATTCATCCTCCATAAGCGTCAGGCCGCGGCGCGTTTCCGTATCTGCCGGCAAGTACGCGGTGATATCATCATTGACGCGCACCTTACCGACCGAGCTTGCGCAAAACAGGACAGCCGCCAAAAACACCAAATAAAATGCTTTGCGTTTGTCCACGATGAACCGCGCCAGACGCATCATAAAATCTTCTGACTTGCGTTCCTCTGACATGAACATACAACCTTTCCCATACGCCTTACGGCGCATTCTTATTGATTCTAATACAATCCTATCATACCCGTTCGATGCGCAGAAAGCAAGTATCCTGCCCGTGACAGCCCGGACGCCCTGTTACATTTTGGGACAGATCGCAAGAATTGTCCCAAAAGTATTCCCTCAGATCACAAATCCGCCTGTCACACCGAGCACCTGTCCCGTGACAAAAGACGCCTCCTCTGAGCATAGATACCGTATGGTCTGTGCGACCTCCCTTGGCTGTCCCAGCCGTCCCAGATCGCTTTCCTCCGCGAGCTGCTGCATGGTTTCCGAATCATGCATGGCGTTCATCTCGGTCTGGATCACACCGGGGGCCACACAGTTGACACGGATGCCCGAAAGTCCCAGCTCATGGGCAAGGGATTTGGTCAGTCCGATCAGCCCTGCTTTTGAGGCAGCATAATGACTCTCGCAAGATGCGCCAGTGACTCCCCAAACGGAAGAGACCGTCACGATCGCCCCATCTTTATCCGGTATGAGCATGGGCAATGCTGCCTGTATGGTATAAAATACGCTGCGTAAATTGTGATCCATTACGAAATCCCAATCCGCATCCGTGAGATCGCAGAACATTTTCTGCTGTGCAACGCCTGCATTGCAGACGACCGCACCGATGGGCCCTAAGCGTTGCCGAATGGTCTGTGCGCATGCCTCCACCTGTGCACGGTCGGTCAGATCACTTTGGAGCGCAAGTGCCCCTGTTTCACGCGCAAGCTGTTCTGCCTCCTGTGTACGGCTGCGATAGGAAAACGCGACCCTCCAGCCCGCCTCTGCAAATACACGCACGCACGCTGCACCGATGCCGCGCGAACCACCGGTGATCCAAACTGTTTTTCTCATTGTGTTTTCCTCTTTTCCATGAAAAAAGCGGACAGAGCCATGCTCTGTCCGTTTATTTTCTTAAATTGCGACCACGCGCTGTGCTTCAAACAGGCACTGGTTCAGATCCTTGGTCTGCTCCAAAGCCTCCTCGATATCGATGTCGATGATCTCACCGGAATGCTGTGCAATGACGCGCTTGGTCTTGCGTTCCTGCAAGGCATTGACTGCGGCATAGCCCATGCGTGTACCCATAGTACGATCCTGTGAAGAAGGCGCACCGCCGCGCTGGATATGTCCAAGGATGGTCAGGCGGCTGTCGATGCCGGTTGCATCATGGATGCGGTCTGCCACCTCCTGCGCCGAGCCATAGCCTTCCGCTACGATGATAATATGATGATTTCTGCCCTTGATACGACCGGTACGCATCTTTTCGATGACCTCTGCCTCAAAGTCGATCTCACGCTCCGGCAGCAGGATCGCAGTTGCGCCACAGGCACAGCCAACATTCAGTGCCAGATGACCTGCATGGCGGCCCATGACCTCAACGACCGAGCAGCGCTCATGGGACTGCATCGTATCTCTCAGCTTATCGATACAGTCAAGCGCTGTATTGCAGGCGGTATCAAAGCCGATCGTATATTCAGAACAGCCAATATCATTGTCAATGGTACCCGGCACACCGATGCACGGTACGCCAAGACGGGACAATGCAAGTGCGCCACGGAAGGTACCGTCACCACCGATGCAAACCAAGCCGTCGATTCCCATATATTTACAGGTGTCCGCTGCCTTTTGCAGGCCTTCCTGTGTGAGCATTTCCTTGCATCGTGCCGTATAGAGCATCGTACCGCCCTTTCGGCTGATCCCGTCCACGCTGCGCGCATCCAGTTCGATGATATCACCATTGATGAGTCCGCTGTAGCCGCGGCGGATGCCCAGCACAGAGATCCCATGTGCGGCCGCAGTACGGACAACGGCACGAATCACGGCGTTCATGCCCGGAGCATCCCCGCCGCTTGTAAGCACGCCAATTCTGCGAATTGGTTTCTGTTCCATGATCTTACCTCCTAAAAAGGAATGTGATTTTACTTTTTTGGGTTCGCTTTTGACCCTTCATCAATTTACGAACTTTGTTCCATTATAGCATTTTCCAGAAAAAAATACAAGGCAATGCGCAGATACCCAAATGGTATTCTATGTGTGTCCTGCCAGTATCCTTCAGCCTGCTGATAAAGGAAAAGACAGCCGCAAACGATCTCTGCGGCTGTCTCCATTGATTGGTTTATGCTGCCTTCCCGTCGCTCGATTCGCCCTTGAGCTTTGCGACCGTGCTGGCATGGAAGTCGGTATACACCACGCCCGGCTCCAGCGCAACCCCCTTGAGGGCTGCAAGCTCGGAAACGGTCACAAAAGCAAAACCGCGCTTTTCCAGCGTTTCCATTGCGCGTGTCACGCCATCCAGAGTACACTGACGCAGGTCATGCATCAGTACGATGTCGCCATCCTGTGCATTGGATACAATCTTATCATAGATAATATCCGCATCGCGGTTCTTCCAGTCCAGTGTATCCAGACTCCAGTTGACGATCGGCAGACCGCTTTCCTTCATGGCCTGCTTTACATTGTCATCGTATGCACCGCCAACCGGACGCATTGCAGTCGGCTTCTGTCCGGTATAAGAAGCGATGAGATCGGAGTTTTCGTCTACTTCCTTATGAACAAAGTCGCTGGACTTGCCCTTGAGTGTCTTCATGGGGTGATTCATGGTGTGGTTGCCCAGCTCATGTCCTTCTGCAAGGTAACGATCCATGTGGGTGTGGAAATCCTTGATGCGATAGCCGCACATAAAGAAAGTCGCGTGTGCATTGTGTGCCTTGAGAGAATCCAGCAGGCGTGCTGTCAGTCCCTTGGAGCCGCCGGTCGGGCCATCATCGAAGGTCAGTGCGATATATGCATCAGCCTTCGGGATATTGCCAAGGCTCGGCAGGCCGGAAGCTGCCGCCGCAACCGCCTCCATCTGTTTCTTATGTCCATCGAGCGGATATGCTGTCATTGCTGCCATACCATCAGACGGCTCTGAATACGACTTGCCCAGTGCAGCAGCAAGATCACTCAGCTTGCAATACGGTGCGTCGTCCTCTGTGGAGAGCGCAACATTCAGCTTCTTTCCGTCCTTGTGCAATGCACCCTTTTCATAGGTGACTGCACCATTAGTAGCTTCGCTCAGGGCTTCTGCCGGAAAGTAGATCCCATCATCTTTCTTCTTGGCACGAAGGTTTCCGGAAAGTTCGGTCATGCTTCCATTGAGCAGAACAGACTTCGAAGACTCACGCACGACCAGACTGTCGCTCAGATACTGCTCTGTGGAATAACCGAGCTTTTCCTGCGCGGTGGTCTTGAGCTTGTCTTTCTTTGTGTCGTCCAGATCGCCCATGACACAAATGATATAACCGCCTTCTGCAGCCGGATAATCTACATTCTTACCGCCCAGAGCTTCTGTCACTGCGCGTGCGGGTACATAGAACGATGCACCATTTCGAGTCGGCTTGACCGGAAGTGTATATTCCTGATCGTCCACACCCCAAATACTGGAATCCTCTGCTTTGAGCAGAATGGTCTTCTCACCAATGGTCATCTTGAAGGTATCGTTCTCAAAGATGAGCTGTCCTCCAAGGCCCTCGACGAGCGGACGAATGGGAACGAGTGTGTTTCCGCTCTCGTCCATGTAAGGCATGAGCTCTTTTCCCTGTCCATCTGCTAAGGTGATGACTTCTTCATCGCGGATCGCCATATTGTTATCGACTTGCAGAATGATCTGATGTGCTTCCAGTTTTGGTGTGAATGACGGAAATCCACCAGTTCGGATCGCGCTGACTGCGGCTGGGATCATGGCGATCACCAGCACAAGAACCATGAGCGCAGCGCCTGTTTTCCATTTCATACATTAAACTCCTTCTAAAAGACTTTTATTCCCTTGCGTGTCCGTATTTATTATAACACAGGTTCACAAAAATACAGGTAACAAATTCGTTAAAAATCGACTGGCATCTCAGGAAAATTCCGGGCATTTTACCGTAAAGCCTGTGGAATGATCTGAAATCCAACGCCCAGCAGGTTTGGGCCGACATACGCCGCCAATGTGCAGTCGATTTGACCGCGAACGATCGGGGTCCCTTCTGGCAGGATCGAACGGATATGCGCCGTCAATGCCTCTGCATCCTCCGGCTGATTGCCATCTGCAACTGCCACAACGAACGGTGCATCCTTTGGACGTGCCTCCTCAAACACAGACAGCATACGCTGAACGGCTGTTTTTCGACCGCGTCCTTTGGCTGTATTCGTTAACTGACCGCCCTCTCCAAATGTGATGATCGGCTTGATCTGCAGAAGTGTCCCTGTCATGGCTGTGATCTTGCCGATGCGGCCGCCTTTTTGCAGGTACTCCAATGTGTCGATACAGAACAGCACCTTGGTACGGGCCAGCATCTCGGGAACTGCTTCCAGGATCTGCTCCCATGTGCAGCCTTTCTCGATCATCATACCGGCCTGTACAAGTGTCATACCGATGCCAAGCGAACCACTTCCGGAATCAAATACTTGTACATCCAGATCGGTTGTTTCTTCCGCCATCAGGCGTACAAGGTTATAGGTACCGCTGAGACCTGCGGAGAGATGTACTGCGAGTACATGCTCATATCCTTCCGAACGGATCTCATCAAAGATTTTCTGTACCATATCTGCTGATGGGAGAGAAGTTACAGGCAATTCCTTAGGCAGCCGTTCATAGACCTCTGACGCTGTGATCGTTTCCCCGTCCAGATATTCACCGTCCGAAAACAACAATCGTAATGGCAGTACAAAAACATGGTATCGATCACGAAGCTCCTGCGAAAGATCTGCACAGGAATCGGTTAAAAGTGCAATTTTTTGATGATTCATATAGAATCGCCTCTACTTTCAAAAATCTTCCTGTGTCATACAGGTCACATATTCCGGAACCACTTCATCCATCGGCTGGGAAACGGGATATCCAAACATATCATACCATTGTCCACATTCTTCGCATTGCCAAGCCGTTCGCGACTCTTCATTCGAGCAATACATTTCATTGCCGCAGCTACAGCGCATGATAAACAAACTTCTCGATCTCCTTTATCATAATGTTTCATCTTTTCATTTTATGCGTTTTTCCGATCTTTGTCAATGCATACCGTATGATGTTATACCTAAAAACAGAATTTACAGAAAAAATCCTCAAAATCTCGACTTTCTATCAAGATACTTCTCCCGCCAACAAAGTTTTTCATTTTATGCACCATTTCGGGGGCTGAAATGCCA
>JARIAV010000086.1 GCA_029257685.1 Butyricicoccus sp. | reverse complement strand
GGGCAAATCGACGGTTCTTGTCTGCAATTTCATGAGAGGACGTGACATAAGCGCGTGATCGATATTTTAAAAGCCATATTGTTTGGTATTGTTGAGGGAATCACGGAATGGCTCCCCATCAGCAGTACCGGACATATGATCCTGCTGAATGAATTTGTAAAGCTGGATGTAACAGAAGCTTTTTGGGATGTATTTCTGGTCGTGATCCAATTGGGTGCGATCCTTGCAGTCGTACTCATTTATTGGGATAAGCTCTTTCCCTTCCGCGTTAAGGGAAAATGGGGCGTCGATCAGAAAAAAATGAGCATGTGGTATAAGATCCTGGTTGCTTCTATCCCTGCTGGTATCGTGGGAGTTCTGTTTGATGACATCCTGAATGCGTGGTTTTATAATTATCAGACAGTTGCGATCATGCTCGTTCTGTTTGGTATCCTGTTTATTATGATCGAAGATCGAAACCGCGGACAGGTACCGCGTGTCAAGACCATTTCGGGGATCGGATATCGAACGGCCTTTATCATTGGCGTATTTCAGCTGATTGCGGCGGTGTTCCCCGGCACTTCTCGCTCTGGCGCCACCATTATTGGATCCCTGCTCATCGGGGTTTCTCGAACGGTTGCAGCAGAATTTACATTCTTCCTTGCGATCCCTGCAATGTTTGGCGGAAGCGCGATCAAGCTGCTCAAAACAGATGCTGTCTTTTCTGGAAGTGAGATCGGGATCCTGATCGTCGGTATGGTTGTGGCGTTCATCGTTTCGATTTTTGCAATCAAATTCCTGATGGGATATATCAAAAAGCATGATTTCAAGGTGTTCGGCTGGTATCGGATCGTGCTGGGTATCCTTGTTTTGCTGTATTTTACGATGAGAAGTCTGTTGAGCTTATAAAGCGGTATGTGATACTATGAAGATCGAAAAAAGCCTTTGGGTTCACCAAAGGCTTTTTTTGATTTGATTCATGGCGCTGAGATCTCTTTCAGCGCCTTTTTGAATTGGAACATGAATAAGATGGCGGTAAATGTTACGGCAAAGAAATCTGCCACTGGTTCTGCAAGATAAACGCTCATGGTTGGATCTTGAGGGAAAAGCGCGGGGAGGATATAGATCAGCGGGATCAGCAATACAAACTTACGCATGACAGCAACGATGATCGATGCTGTCGCGTTTCCGATCGCGTTGAATGTAAGCTGACAAGCCGTCTGGATCCCAAAGATCACCATCACTGCCATATAAACGCGCAGAGGCGTTTCTGTGAATGTAATGAGTGCTGTGTCAGGTGTGAACATGCGTGTAAACATGCCGGGGAACAGCATGATGATTCCCCATAAGAATGCAGAATATCCTAAGCTGGCTTTCAAGAGCAGCTGAAAAGCCTGCTTCACACGTTCCGTATTGTGTGCACCGAAGTTATAGCTGATGATGGGCTGTGCACCCTGTCCTAAGCCTTGCAGCGGAAGCAGCGCAAACTGCATGACACTTGTGAGGATGGTCATTGCTCCAACCGCAAGATCGCCGCCGTATTTGAGCAGAGATGCATTGAAGCATACCAGAATAATGCTTTCGCTGGCCTGCATGATAAAGACAGATAGTCCAAGTGCCAGAGCCGGCATGATAAAGTGCTGCTGAAGTGGGAGGTTTTTTTTGCGGATCCGCAATTGAGACTTTCCACCAAACAGGAAATAAAGGACCCATGCACAGGAAATGGCCTGAGAAAGGATCGTTGCAAGCGCTGCACCACGCACGCCAAGCCGGAGCCCAAAGATAAAGATCGGGTCTAAGATGATATTCGAAATCGCACCGATCAATACGGACAGCATGCTGATACGTGTAAACCCCTGTGCGGTGATGAAAGCATTCATTCCCAATGTCAACTGTACGAAGATCGTGCCAACAGCATAGATATTCATATAATCAACGGCATAAGAAATGGTATTTTCACTCGCACCGAAGGCCAGCAGCAATTCACGGTTCCAAAGGAACAGGACAGCGGTCAGGATGACGGAAATGATCAACTGCATTGAGAAACAGTTTCCAAGGGTCTTTTCTGCGGAATCGATCTCCCCTTGTCCCATAAAGATACTGGCCCGAGGGGCTCCGCCATTTCCGACCAGTGCCGCGAATGCAGAAACGATCATAATCAGCGGCATACAAACCCCAACACCAGTCAGTGCCAAACCGCCGATCTCTGGGATATGCCCAATATAAATCCGATCCACAATATTATAGAGCATATTGATGATCTGCGCTGCAACGGTTGGCAATGCCAGATGCAACAGCAGTTTGCCGATCGGCTCACGTCCTAAAAAGTCTTTTTCCTGTGTCATACCTGTTCCCTTCTTCTCAAAGCTGTCTTGGCATTTTGTGAGATCCTCTGACTGAATTCCTCACACAGCTTGATCTCTCTTTCTGTAAATCCATCCAATATCACAGCGTGGAATTGCTTTCGCACCTCTGTGATCGCCTCCGTGATCGGCTGCGTCTTTGGCTGTAGGGTGAGATGGATCCTGCGGCGATCGATCTGATCCTGTTTTCTTGCCAGAAGATCTTTTTGGATCAAGGATTCTACAGCGCTGGATACCTGACTTTTGGCCAGCATATGCAGTTCAACAATATCGGCTGCGGTATCTTTCCCCGAATTATGCTGCAAAAAATTGATAATGGTGATCTCTGTTTTTGATAGCGCATAGTTGTGACAGATCTCTTCCAGCATACGATCATAAAGCTTCATGATCGTCCGAATCTCACTGATGTTCATCTGTTTTCATACCTTCCATCTTCCTTTAATAGTTCGTTTTAGAAACGATTCTTTCCAGAACTATTATACCGACTTCTGTACACTTGTCAAGTCTCATACAATGGCTTCATAAATTTTACAGATCCTTTTCTTGGGAACGATTGCGTTTTGGTTGATTTCCGGCTATCATAAAAATAGCACAAACTTAATTTCCCGCGCATATACACCATATTCTGTTTGGTGTCAGAAAGGAGTTCATTTTTATGATCCCGTGTAAGAATAGTTGTTTGATGTATCATGAAGGCTGCCATAAGAACTGTGCAGTTTGGCAGCAGCAGAGAGAGAAGCGAAGTCAAGACTATCGGCGCAGGCTGGCATATCTAAAAGAGCAAAATAATATTTCCAGCACTGTGATTAGTCAGCTCAAACGACTCAACTGTAACCGGACATATTTTTAACTCTCTGATTTCTCCGAGCTGCATAGCTTATGGATGGATTTTATGCTGTCAAGCAGCTGTCAACTGGTTGACAGCTGCTTGACAGGCTTGTACAAGAATCAACTTTCAAGACGCTTATTCACAGTAAAACATTAAAATCAAATTGAATATCGAACAAATTATGCTGTAAATCAGGTTGACAATGCTTTACAGCAACAATGGATCCAATGGCTGTCGATCGGCTCTCGATTCAGAACAAACAGAAACGCCCCTGCAAATTTGCAAGGGCGTTTCTGTTTGTGAAAGGAGCGTTTTTCCATACAAAAGGCGTATGGTTTATCGCAACAGGATCGGTACCACGATCCTGATTTTAGCGCTGAACACGGCCGGAGCCATCGCCGCCAGCCAGCTTCTCGACCTCAGATACACTTACCAGATTGTAGTCTCCTTCGATCGAGTGCTTCAGTGCAGATGCTGCAACTGCAAATTCTACTGCAGCCTGTGTATCCTTACCAGACAGCAGTGCATAGATCAGACCGCCGCCGAAGGAGTCACCGCCACCAACACGGTCAACGATATGCAGATGATATTCCTTCGAGAAGCAATAGTTTTCA
This sequence comes from Butyricicoccus sp., assembly GCA_029257685.1. Classification (GTDB taxonomy): domain Bacteria; phylum Bacillota; class Clostridia; order Oscillospirales; family Butyricicoccaceae; genus Butyricicoccus. The sequence goes on along the minus strand of JARIAV010000086.1, from coordinate 9,063 downwards.
CCATCAAACAGCATTGCAGCCCAGTCGTTATCATTTGCGGAAATCGAAGTACGCAGTGTGATTGCAACCTTCTCAAAGCCAAACTGATCTGCCAGCTGCTTTGCAACAGACTTATATCCATCCTTGTTGAGCTTGCCGCCGTAGATATCAGTGTTCTCTGCTTCGATGCCGAATACGTCCTTTGCATCCTCTTCATTCGAGATGCAGACATCGACATACTGACACAGATCTGTCATGGCCTTGCGTGCTTCCTCACGCGTCCACAGCTTGCCACGATAGTTCAGATCACAGGAGATCTTGACCCCGTGTTCCTTCGCCTTCTTGCAGGCTTCACGGCAGATCTCGACCAGATTTTCGCCGAGTGCCGGTGTGATGCCGGTAAAGTGGAACCAATCTGCATCCGCAAAAATGGTATCCCAATCGAAGTCGGAAGGCTTTGCTTCCTGGATTGCAGAATGTGCACGGTCATAGATGCAGACAGAGCCACGCTGAGAAGCGCCCTTCTCCAAGAAGTAGATGCCAACACGGTCGCCGCCGCGAACGATCTTGGAAGTGTCTACGCCATACTTGCGCAGAGAGTTTACAGCAGCCTGACCGATGGCATGGGTCGGGAGCTTGGTGACAAAAGAAGCATCTACGCCATAGTTCGCCAGAGAAACAGCTACATTGGCTTCACCGCCGCCGAATGTTGCCTGCAGCTGGTCATCCTGAAAAAATCGATAATATCCATTGGGGGCAAGGCGAAGCATGATCTCGCCAAACGTAACAACCTTCATTGTAATATATCCTTCCTTGTAATTGAATGACGCGGATTAACCCTGACGTGCCTGACGAACGATCTCTACAGACTTACGGCACAGATCGGTGATCTCATCCCACTTCTGTCCATTGATCAGATCTGCAGTTACCATATAAGAACCGCCGCAAGCCGCGATGATCGGGTTCTTGACATAGCTTTCCAGATTCTTCAGCGAGATGCCGCCAGTCGGCATGACCTTGAACATCGGGAATGGTGCAGACATTGCCTTGATCTTATCCATACCGCCAGACTGCTCTGCCGGGAAGAACTTCAGGACAGACAGACCTGCCTTATATGCTGCATGGTAATCGGTCGGGGTGGTGCAGCCCGGCAGGATGATGATCTGCTTCTGCTGACAGTATGCAACCAGCTCCGGATCATAACCAGGGGTTACGATGAACTGTGCGCCTGCTTCACATGCAGCATCGACCTGTTCCGTGGTCAGTACGGTACCTGCGCCAACGATCATTTCGGGGCAAGCGTCCTTCATCAGACGGATCGCCTCAGCAGCACCAGCTGCGCGGAAAGTAACCTCTGCAACGGGAACACCGCCAGCACACAGAGCCTTTGCCAGTGCTGCAGCATCGCGAGTAGGGTTGTCGAGCTTAATGACCGGTACAACACCGATCTGACTGATCTGTTCCAGAAGAGTTGCCATTTGAAGAATACCTCCATCTGATTTTGTTTCATATTATGAAATCAAGTTTCATTTATTTGCTATCTGTATTTCATTATAAATGTTTATTGAAAAAAATCAAGTGCGCGGTTACACTGAAATTTACTTGCATTTTTTGTGGAAAGTTGTTAATATTAAAACAATGTTTTATATTATGAAACGGAGGAGTGGCTTATGGCAGAAAAGGGTTCTGTACAATCTCTGGATCGGGCATTTGATATCATGGAAGCACTGTGTGCAGCACGGGATGGGTTGCCGATCCATATGCTGAGTGCACAGACTGGACTACACAAAAGCACGGTGCATCGTTTGCTGGCCTCTATGGCAGCGCGCGGATATGTCAGAAAAGATGAAGAAAGTGGACGATATCGAATGACGACCAAGCTGTATGCGCTTTCTGGACAGGTCATCGATAATTTGGATCTGGTTCAAATCGCACGGCGTCCGATGGAAGATCTCTGCCATACCGTGCATGAAACCATCCATCTGGTCATTCCGGAGGGGACCGACATTGTATATGTGCATAAAGTAGAGGCAGAACAAGGTGCGATCCGTATGTTCTCTCGCATCGGCATGCGCCGCCCCATGTACTGCACTGGTGTCGGAAAAGCGATGATGGCTTGTATGACGGATGAACAGGTCGATCGAATCTGGCAGGAAAGCGATATCCATCCTTATACCCCGCATACCATCGTAACACGAGAACGCCTGCACGATGTACTCGATGCCATCAGACAACGAGACTGCGCCTTTGATAACGAAGAGAATGAGCTTGGTGTACGCTGTATCGCTGCTGCGATCCAAGATTACAGCGGCAATGTATGCGGGGCCTTGTCGATCAGTGCGCCGCTCAGTCGGATGAGCGACAGCTATCTGATGCAGCTCAAACGTCCGCTTCTGGAAGCACGCGACCGGATCGCACGGGAAATGGGCTGTGGATACCTATAATGGCAGTTTGAACCCGATTTCCTGTTCTTATACATAGCAAAGCATCCTCTTTTCTTGATAAACCGTTAGAAAAGAGAAGCGGATGCAAAGTCTTTCAGGCCTCCGCATGTAAAGTATATGGCTTTACACGCGGAGGCTTCTCTATCGAAAACTCAATGTTCCATGGATGCGCGGCAAAACCAGAATTGCATATTCTAAAACAAGGCAGGAGAGACAGCCGTCAGAAAGGCGGATCGCTTTACAATGGATATCTCACATCCAGTTTGGATTTTTACAGATAGATCTTGTGGATTGTCTCAAATCTGGGAAACATGATAGATGCGGGACTTATTCTTTTCATTTTTTTGTAAGCATGCTAACATTATTAGAATTGACTCCGTTTTTTTACACTGCTATAATTGTAAGCATGCTAACAATTAAAATGCAAAGGGAGGATATATGTTCTTATGAATACACGCGAATCCATCGGCTCTGCGATCCGTACCCTATCCAATCTGCTCAGGCGGCAGTTTGCCTGCCCGGCTGCAAAGCCAGAGGAACACCACCGCCATTGTTCACAAACATCGGGACTCATCATGTGTTATTTATGCGAGCGTCCAGAAGAAGAACTCTGTCAGCATGATGTAGAGCAGGCGTTTTGTATTCGGCGCTCTACCGCCTCCAGGTTTCTTTCCATGCTGGAAGAAGACGGATTGATCGCACGTCGGCCTTCCCCACAGGATGCACGTCGCAAGTTGATCGTTCCCACTGAAAAAGCCTTGTCCATCCATGCGAAGATCGTGAAACGCAGAGAGGAAATGGAAGCGCGTATCACACAAGGACTTTCGGAAGATGAGATCCAAACATTCCTGAAGATCGCAAAGAAGATCGAAGCGAATCTCTCTCGATAAATAACCTGATTTCAAAAACCTCAATGCGCAAAGGAGTTATATTTGTATGGTCAATCATATCGCGGCAGCGATCCGCGAAAATAAAACATGTTCCATTCTGACCCCCATCTTTGTCACCATCGATGTATTTTTTGAAGTGCTTATCCCGATCGTTATGGCCATGCTGATCGATCAGGGGATCGATTCAGGAAATCCCAAAGCGGTATTACACTTTGGTGCGATCCTGATCTGTATGGCTGGTGGGGCCCTGCTGTTTGGTATCCTGTCCGGTGTCACAGCCGCCCGCGCTGCAACCGGACTTGCGCGCAACTTACGCCATGATATTTTCCATCATGTACAGGGCTTTTCCTTTTCCAATATCGATCATTTCTCCACAAGCGGTATCATCACCCGTCTGACAACGGATGTAACACAGGTACAAAATGCATATCAAATGGTCGTTCGTATCGCATTTCGTGCCCCCGTTATGCTGACATTTGCTTTTATCATGACCCTGCGCATCAGTCCAAAGCTGTCGATGATCTATCTGCTGGCCGTTCCGATCCTCGGGGGCGGTCTGGGTCTGCTCATCAAACGGGTGCATCGCTTATTTCGGCAGGTATTTGATACCTATGATGAACTCAACAATGTGGTACAGGAAAATCTCAATGGTATCCGTGTTGTAAAATCCTTTGTGCGTGAAGATCACGAAAAAGAAAAGTTCAATACCATTTCCAATAAGCTGTTTGGCTTATTCCTGAAAGCAGAGCGGCTGATGATCCTGAATTCCCCACTCATGCAATTCTGTGCGTATGGATGCACGTTATTGATCTCTTGGATCGGCGCACGCTTGGTCGTTGGCAGCAGTATGACGACCGGTGAACTGACCAGTATGTTCAATTATACAACACAGATCCTGATGAGCCTGATGATGCTTTCTATGGTTTTGGTCATGGTCATCATGGCTCGATCTTCTGTAGAGCGAATCGAGGAGATCCTCTCTGAAAACAGCGATCTGACCAGCAAGCCGGATGGGATTCAAACGATCCCCAATGGTGCGGTCGATTTTAATCAGGTGAGCTTCAGCTACGTTGGTGACGCTTCCAAAAGCAGCTTATCCAATATCGATCTGCATATCGCGTCAGGAGAAACCATTGGTGTACTGGGCGGAACCGGATCCTCCAAAACAAGTCTGGTGCAGCTGATCCCGCGTCTTTATGATGTCACCCTTGGTTCTGTCCAAGTCGGCGGGATCGATGTACGGGAATATGATCTGGACGCGCTGCGCAATGAAGTCGCTATGGTGCTGCAAAAAAACACTCTGTTCTCAGGAACGATCAAAGAGAACCTTCGTTGGGGAAATCCGAATGCTTCTGATGCAGAGATCATACACGCCTGTAAACTGGCGCAGGCCGATGGATTCATTCAGGAAATGCCGGATGGATATGATACCCATATCGAACAGGGCGGCACCAATGTATCCGGCGGTCAGAAACAGCGATTATGTATTGCACGCGCCCTGCTGAAAAAGCCAAAGATCCTGATCCTGGATGACTCGACCAGTGCAGTCGATACCAAAACAGATGCATGTATCCGTCAGGCGTTCCGGGATGAGATCCCAGATACGACAAAGTTTATCATTGCACAACGCATTTCCTCCGTACAGGATGCAGATCATATCATCGTTCTGGACGATGGTCATGTATCAGGATTCGGTACACATGCAGAGCTTTTGAAGACCAATCAGATCTATCAGGAAGTTTATCGATCTCAGAATAAGGAGGATGCGCAGAATGCATAAACACAAGCATGGCCCAATGAAAAAGGCACCAAAAGGGACTGCAAAGCGGTTGTTCCGCCTGATCCTAAAGGGAAATGGTCTGCGCCTTTGTGTGGTAGTTGCTGCGATTTTGATCAGTTCCATTGCGACCGTCAGTTCCTCCGTATTTCTGGGCGCCTTGATCGATGACTATATCAAACCCCTACTGCTTACAGATGCGCCTGTCTTCACGGGGTTACTTCATGCACTGATTGCCATGGGCTGCTTGTATGCTGCCGGACTTCTGTCAACGTATCTATACAATCGGATCATGGTCACGATCTCGCAAACCTGTCTCAAGAATATCCGAAATGATCTGTTTGCGCATATGCAGACCCTGCCGATCCGATACTTTGACACCCATCCACATGGCGATATCATGAGTGTCTACACCAACGATGTCGATACCCTGCGCCAAATGATCTCTCAAAGTATCCCACAGGCGATGTCCTCGATGCTTTCGATCGTCTCTGTCTTTTGTGCCATGCTGCTCATGAGCTGGCAGCTCACACTCGTTGTGATTGCAAGTGTATTCTGTATGCTTTCTGTTGTACGTTTCATTGGCAAACGAAGCAGCACGTTCTTTATCGAGCAGCAGGCGGATCTTGGAAAGCTCAATGGATATATCGAGGAAATGATCGAGGGTCAGAAGGTCATAAAGGTGTTCTGCCATGAGCAGCAGGCAAAAGAAGACTTTGACGCTCTGAATGACAAGCTTGCGCGTTCTTCTCGCCGTGCAAACCAGTATGCAAACAGCCTAATGCCTGCCATGACCAATTTGGGAAATCTACAGTATGTCGTGATCGCCATTGCTGGCGGTGCATTCTCTCTGTTGGGTGGTCCCATCACGATCGGAACGATCGCAGCATTCTTGCAGCTATCCAAAAGCTTCACCATGCCAATCGGTCAGATCTCTGGTCAGCTCAATTCCATCATCATGGCCCTTGCAGGTGCTGCACGCGTCTTTGCCTTGATGGATGAGGCATCTGAACAAGATGACGGCTATGTTACATTGGTCAATGCAACGTATGATCATGCCGGCAACCTGCAGGAAACAGAAACGCGTACCGGCCTTTGGGCATGGAAGCACCCCCATGCAGACGGGACCACGACCTATACCGAACTGACCGGTGATGTGCGCTTTTTCGATGTAGATTTCTCTTATAATCCGGAAAAGACGATTCTGCATCATATTTCGTTATATGCAAAGCCTGGACAGAAGCTGGCGTTCGTAGGATCTACCGGTGCAGGCAAGACAACGATCACAAATTTGATCAACCGTTTTTATGATATCGCAGATGGAAAGATCCGATATGATGGGATCAATATCAATAAGATCCGCAAACGGGATCTTCGGCAGTCTCTGGGTATCGTCTTACAAGATACCAATCTATTTACAGGAACTGTGCGGGATAATATCCGATATGGTCGCCTGGATGCAACAGATGCCGAAGTTGAGGCGGCAGCAAAACTTGCCAATGCGGATGAATTCATTCATCGTCTGCCAGATGGATATGATACGCTGCTCACGGATAATGGCGCGAGCCTCTCACAAGGACAGCGTCAGCTCTTGGCCATTGCACGAACTGCCGTTGCAGATCCGCCGGTTATGATCCTTGATGAAGCAACCAGTTCTATCGACACAAGAACGGAAGCTCTTGTGCAGCAGGGCATGGATGGTTTGATGCATGGCCGCACCGTTTTTGTCATCGCACATCGCCTTTCCACCGTGCAAAATGCAGATGCTATCATGGTCTTGGAACATGGCAGGATCATAGAACGTGGAGATCATAAGGAATTGATTGCACAAAAAGGAATCTATTATCAGCTCTATACCGGTGCATTTGAAATGGAATAAGATCTGTCGGATCCCATATTCCCGATCCACACAAAAGCCGAGCTTCTTTCTAAGGTAGCTCGGCTTTTTTACATTTGATCTGATAGCAATCAAATCTTCAGACATATTATATGGATTATGTCTTTCCGCGTGGGAGCTTCCGCTGTTCCAGTCTGGCAAATCCATTTTTTCTTTGGATCGTGGAATACTCCATTGCACGCAGATCCTTTTGCATGATCTCAAACTCCAGATAACAAATATGTCTGCCTTCTCGAATTGGAACGACATCTACGTCGATATCCGTATATCGATTGATTTCACTGATCGCGATATCTAAAACCTTCACCCGAAAATCTGTATAATTCGGGTAGCCGTTCACTTGGATCCGACGCTTGAATTCCTCTACGCTGACCGTATAGAATCGCTGATACTCGTATGATTTCAATAACTCATAAATTCGAATCGAATATTTATTCCTCATAAGCAATATATATTCAAGCGAAAACATTGTAAACTGCTTTTGCAGCTGCAACAGATACGGCTTCAATTTTGCATCCAACTGGATCCCCACAACAGAAGTTCCTGGTTCGATCTCGATCTCAGTCAGCCAGCGGCATAACACGTCTTTTCCATCTCGTTCGATCCAAAATGATTTATCAGCCAGGGTCTGTATCGTATCTCTAAAATTCTTATAGTTTTTAGGATTACATGAAATGCCCATGAGCTTACACAGATCCCGCATTTGAAATTCATACTCGGTAAAATCTGCATCTTCCGGCCGGATCTTACTGATGAGATACAGCAGCACCTTCTGCTCCTGCAAGCTGAGCTGATACCGTGACTTCTGGATCAGCTCGTTACTCTTGATCACAGGGTTCAGCCGTCCTGCTTCCACGTCATAGCTTTCCCTTGTCCGCATATTCATCACCTCACAAAAATTATAGCAAAATAAAGCGGAAAAATCAATTTCCCCTTTCCGTTTTTAGATTACCATTTGTCCGTTTTTAGATTACCATTTGTCCGTTTTAAATGACCGACACTTTATTAATAATAAAATAACTAAATATCTTAAATATCTAAATAACTAAAGATACTACGCTACAGTAAAGTTAGAAGTGAAATGCGTGCATGCGCACGCGCGTGGGAGCAGGCGCATACATGCAGGCGGGCATGATTCCATGTCTTGCTATCGTCACCCATACGTTGCTTCATAGCTGTTTAAAATATCCATAGCTGTTTAAAATATCCTCCAAACCAAGGATCAACAGCAGGTGGCTCTATAACGGCCCACAACGGCCCTACAATCGATTTTATCCCCTTCATGTAAGAATTCATATCCAGAGCCGCTATCGTTCGTTATACGGCGTCTCAGGCGTTTTTAGAGGGATATTGCTTTTGCAGCCTTGATGCCATTCGGAGATTTCCTTCCATCTCCCAGTTCAGATACCCTCTTAAAGCCACGGAGAACGCTTCTACGCAATCCTCCGACGCAATTGTGCTTTCCTATGCGGTGGCTTGTCAAAACGGCACAGCGTGGCTCTCAGCCTTCAACAGCAGTTTTTAAAAAGCTGTCCTAGATATTCCCTACAGAACATTTACGGAACATTTGTGTGTTATATAGAATATATATTAAAACATAATTATTTGAAAGGGTTTGTTTTGACGAAAAATAAATGCTATAATAGTTCATAGAATCAATAATATATCCACAAAAAATGCTTTTATGTGATTTTTGATCCATAAAATGTTGAAACTTCTGGAAAACTATAAAAACACAAGGTCAGCTGTCAAGCAGCTGTCAACCGCTTGACAGCTAACTGTAAAGCAAGGCTGTCAACTGCTTTACAGCTAAATTTTTTTGAAAATAAAAAATAAATTTAAAATATATTTTTTATAAATTATATGGATTTTTTAAAATTTTTGCTGTCAACTTGCTTTACAGTCAATTGACTGTAAACTTGACAGGCTTGCTTGACTGGAATGGAGATTTTTTTTATGAGTACTTACATCAAAATTCGTGCATTTTCTGAACAATTTGGCATCTCTCGACAAGCCGTTTATCAACGGATCAAAAAGGATTGGGCTCCTTATATCAAGAAGGTGGACGGAGAAACG
>JARIAV010000068.1 GCA_029257685.1 Butyricicoccus sp. | reverse complement strand
TATCGAGCTTTTGGCGGTCAGAAAGGAATTTCGCGGCAGAGGGATCGCACGGCAGCAGATGGAAGCACTGGAAACACAGGCGCGTGCACTGGGGCTGCATACGATCCACCTGACGACGCAGGACTATCAGGCAAGGGGATTTTATGGCAAGCTGGGGTATACCTGCATTGCAGAGGCAGCGGATCTTCCGTTCGCCGGTACAACGCGGTATTATTTTTTGAAACGGCTTTGAAATGCCTTTGCAGAACGAAGCATCCGGTCTGATGTTGCAAAAAAAACAGGGGGATCCAATCCCCCTGGATACAGAGCCGGTTCCGGTAGAAATCGGCTCTGATACCCCTCGGTTTCGCGCCTGATGGCGCGGGTCGAGGACAAAATCCAAGGCGCATGTCCGTGGATTTTGAAAGTTTCAAGTCGCTTTGCTCCAGACGAAGCTGGTACAAAGACTTTTTTGACACATTGAAAACAGGGCGAATGCCCTGTTTTTTTATATGGGTATAAACAGATGAAGTATCCATCAGGGATAGAACTGTAGCATCAAATAACATCGATGCAGCAGGTTGCTTAGAAGTGTTGTTGTGGTCTGGATGCTGTCGTAAACGATCGGGGCGGTTGTGTCTTTTGCCTGCGAGATCTCACGCGCAAACGGGTTCACGGGGCCTGAGCGATACATCATACCTGCCTTTGCGGAGGGGGACATCGGAGCTGCCCCCTGTACCTTGGTCTCGTGTGTCTTACTGCGGAGTGTCTGCGATCCGGCATCTGCAAAGGCACCGCCGGTATAGGTGATATCCAGAATATTTGTATTTTGATAGAGTGATTTTGTCTCCTCATTATAAGTATACAGAACTCCGCGACTGTTTTTGGAAGGGACGACGATATAGCCGCTGGACACATTGCCGGATACAGTCACGAGTTTTCCGTATGTTCCGCTTTTGGTCAGCTGACCTCTTGTAGAGAGCATGAACAAGCCGTCTCCGGCAACACGATCCGTTGGATCTGCTCCGGTTACTTGGTCTTCCTTGCCGTCTGCATTGACAAACCAACCGCTATTGTTGCTGTATCCGCCGCAGGAAGGTCTGTAGTTGTTGTCGCAGCCTACAACATCGACGAGATAATTTTGCCCGCCCATCTGTATGATGTTCCACATGTGTTTTCCGCCGTTCATATGACCGGTCACACAATAGCTTTGTACAGAGGGATCTCCCAAAAATACCAGATCGAAAAGATACTGGAAGGACTTGGCGTAGCCTTCACAAACGACATTGGTCGAGGGGTCATTGTCGAATACCCATACCATCTGCCATGCATCGCTCCAAGGAGCGGAGGTTTTGCTGGGTCTGACCGGTGTAACGCCATCAGATTGGAAATTGTAGGACGTTAAGGAACATATCTTGTTTTTGATGGCGCGGATCTTTTCCATCGTATTGAGATTGCTCTGCTGCCTGATCTCGTCTGCATAGAGCAGAGCATTTCTTTTGGCTTGCAAGGCTCTTTCCATTTTATTGTTTACCTGATGATCGCTGTTTCCCTGCTGATAGGGCTGCGCGACGGGCAGTGTAATGGATATCGAGGTAAAGAGCCTGTTGCTGTTCGTTTTCCCGCTCATACGATAGCTGGTAGAAAAATCCATCCAGTAAATGTATTCGGGGATATCTACGCGCAAACAGGTGATCGCTTTCGAGATAGACTGCTGCAATTCCTGTGGAAAGGCATTGCCGGAAGTCTTGACGGGTATGTCCAGCGGGATATTTTTGAATTCCGTGCTTCCGCCTGTTTCCGCGACGGTCTGGATCTTTTCTTCCAGTGTATGGTAGATCGCCAGCGCATTGGGATCGTTTTGCAGGAGGGTCAAGCCGTGACTGCCGGAAAAGGAGCTGAGGAAGATAGAGGATTGTGCATATAATTCCTCGGCGTCGGCTCCTTCGTAGAATACGTGATTCAGATACTTTTGCTCTAAATTTGTGTTTTCGGTTTCCAGATTTGGATTTTCTGCAAATGGCATCTGTTTGGTGACAGATCGCTCCGGTGTTGTATCTTCGTTTTGGGTGCTCTCCTTGGGGAGCGGAGCCTTCTGGGCAGGTTCGTTTGGTTCTGACAGGAGGGACTGTACCTGTTCTCTGTCAGGGCGTATGGTCTGAGGTTGCTGTACCTGCTGCCGATCGTTTTTTTCTGCTGGAGGTTGTGGCACTTGGGACCGATCGCTTTGTTCTGTTTGTGCAGAGTGCTTCTTTTTCTGGGTGTTTTGGTCTGCTTGCGAGGTCTGTACCTGTACTTCGGTATCGGTTGTGATTTGTGCCTGCGATGGCTTTTTTTCGGTGTGTATTTGTATGGTTTGCGAGGTGGAGACAGGTTTTTGCTCTGTATCTGAGAGAGTGGATCCATGTTCCAATGCCATGGCGGGGGAGAGAAGAAATTGTGTGACGATACATCCAGTGAGTACAGTTGATATAATTGGATTTTTTTTCATGAAACCATCCCTTTTTCGTGCGGGTTCAAAACAGTAGAATATAATTCCTTGAAATCACTTTGATGCATTGTTTCTTATCATGGATGATTTGGTAAAATGCTTATGAAGTGCACTTGGAATTTGTATATAATTTTATCACGGCTGAATGGATTTTACAATATTTTTATGTACTAAATATATCATATTTAGTACATAATTGGCGTGAAAACACCTTGAAATATCTACGGATAAGGTGTATAAAATTGTTTTTTACAAGTAAAATACAGGCCATGATTTTTTACGCTGAATAAGAATAATAAATCTGATTATAGAATAAAAATGCAAACTGATTTTTGGGGAGGCAAACTGGTGCTGGAGTGTGGGGATCGTTTCCGGACAATGCTCTTAGTGCGAGGAAGCCTGTGGTACGAGAGGCATTGTCAAGGTGATCCGAGCATGATAGAATGAGACGAGGTGATTTATGATGCATACATGCAAAGAAAAGTTTTATGAATTCCTTCAGGAATTTGGGATCGGAAGGAGTATGGTGCTCTCTACATCGCTGAACGATCGGGTCACATCAAGGATGATGAGCGTGGTGCAGAAGAACGGTGTGTTCTATTTCCAGACCGATCGAACCTTCCGCAAGTATGAACAGCTCATTGGCAATGCAAATGCAGCATTGTGTACCGATAATATCCAGATCGAGGGGATCTGTGAGGAACTTGGCCATCCCAAGGAATGTCCTGAGTTTTGCGAAGTGTTTGCCCAGCGTTTTTCAAAATCGTATGCGCATTATTCCGGCCTTCCGAATGAGCGTTTGTTCCGCTTTCAGCCCAAACGAATCGAGCGCTGGATCTACGAGGGGGATCGGGCGTTGGTTGAGGTCATGGACGTGGAGCATGAGACCTATACCCGAACACCGTATGAGATCTGACAGCGTAAAGCAAAAAAATCACGCCCTTTCGCGGCGTGATTTTTTCGCTTTATTTGGATTCGTCATCTGGTTCCTCCTGTGCGGGCTCTTTTGAGAGATCGACAGGGGAGTCGGTTTCCGTGGGTTCAGCGGGGGCTTCCGGTTGTGGTGGATTGGGCGGGCAGTAGTGCGCCCAATCATTTGTGTGCGGCGCCTTCTGCTTTTTGGGGTGCTTGCGTATCCGTTTGCGCGAAATATATGCCAAAATCAGCGCAAGGATGACAAGCGGCCAGTTTGTGATCAGGAACAGGAGTGCGCCCTTGACAAAGTGCGCAAATGCATAGGTGCCTTCAATAAAGGAATGTTTGGCATCTGCCCAGAAGCCGATGGTCTCCGGCATATTGGACAGGCTGTGTACTTCGTTG
>JARIAV010000059.1 GCA_029257685.1 Butyricicoccus sp. | reverse complement strand
GATGCACCGACCCTGTTTCAGGTCGGGTTGGAATCCCACTGCACCGCAGTCATCGGCGTGATCGCATCACGCAAGGTGCGTATCACACGCATCATGGCACGGGACGGGCTGACCCGTCAGGCAGCTGCGGCGCGCATCGATGCGCAGCCGGACAGTGATTTTTACCGCACACACTGCCAATTCATTTTGGAAAACAATACCAATCGCCAATCACTTCTGGCACAGATCGAGACGCTGTACCAGAGATTGAAATAAAAAATTTCACATAAAGGAGACTATTTATGGAATTGTTCTATGACAAGAAGACCGGCTGGGACAAGCTGGACAAGAAGGCCTGCATGGATTATGCGGAAGGCTATAAGGCATTTTTGGACGCCGGCAAGACCGAGCGTGACGCAGTCACCTATATCGCAGCACAGGCAGAGGCCAAGGGCTACAAGGAATGGAAGCGCGGCATGGACGTCAAGGCTGGCGACAAGCTCTACCAGATCAACCGCCACAAGGGCATCATCCTGACCCATGTAGGCAAGGCTCCCCTGTCTGAGGGTCTGCGCCTGACGGCGGCACATCTGGACGCACCGCGCGTGGACATCCGCACCGTGCCGCTCTACGAGCAGGAGGGCATGGCATACTTCAAGACCCATTACTACGGCGGCATCAAGAAGTATCAGTGGCTTGCGATCCCGCTCGAGCTGCGCGGCGTTGTATGCGTATGCAAGGACGGCAAGATCACCCGCGTTCCGGTACATGTGGGCGACAAGCCGGGCGATCCGAAGTTCGTCATCACGGATCTGCTGCCGCATCTGGGCAGTGACCAGATGAGCAAAAAGGCAACGGATATCATCAAGGCGGAGAATATGAATGTCTTGCTGGGTTCCATCCCGAGCGAGAACGCAAAGGAAGACGAAAAGGACAAGATCAAGCGTGCGATCATGGAGTATCTGCATGAGAACTATGAGAACATGACCGAAGCTGACTTCCTGTCTGCGGAGCTGTCCTGTGTTCCGGCATACAATGCCTGCGATATCGGCTTTGACCGCTCCTTCATCGGCGCATACGGCCATGACGACCATGTATGCTCCTATCCGGCTGCAACCGCGATGTTCGACCTGACCGAGACACCGGAGCACACCGCAATGTGCCTGCTCGTGGACAAGGAGGAGACCGGTTCGGACGGCGTGACCGGTATGCAGAGCCACCACTTCGATACCTTTGTTGCCGATCTGTGCCGTGCGCAGAATGTTCTGCCTGAGGAATGTCTGGAAAACTCCATCTGCCTGTCTGCTGACGTCTGCAACGCATTCGACCCGAACTTCCCGGAAGTTTCCGAGGGACGCAATGACGCGCGTGTTGGCTGCGGCATGGCGATCATCAAGTACACCGGTTCCCGCGGCAAGGGAGGCACTTCCGATGCGACCGCAGAGCTGATGGCACGCGTGCGCTGCATCCTCGATGGTGCAGGTGTGGTATGGCAGACCGGTCAGCTGGGTCGTGTCGATCAGGGCGGCGGCGGAACCGTTGCAAAGTTCCTTGCAAACCGCAATATCGATACGGTCGATGCCGGTGTTCCGGTACTGTCCATGCACGCACCGTTCGAGACCATCTCCAAGCTCGATCTGTATATGACCCATCTGGGCTTCCACGCATTCTACCGCGCATAAACGCACGCACAGCTTCTCAAGTAAACAGAAAGAAGGGCTGATGATGTTTTCATTGTTCAAAAAAGCAGAACCTTCCGGATCTGCCCCTGATTTTGGTGCGCTCGATACCGTGAAAAAGCAGAAGCTCGAGGACTGCACGCGCAAGCTCGATGTGATCCTTGAGAAAAAACAGCTGCGCGGTACACAGGCGCGTGTCGTCTTTGTGCTCGATCACTCCGGTTCCATGCGTCCCCTGTATCAAAATGGTACGGTACAGAATACACTTGAACGCATTTTTCCAGTCGCAATGCGCTTTGATGACGATGGGGAAATGCAATTCTATCTGTTCGATACCGATTATCAGGAGTTGGACCCCGTATCCCTAAAGAATCTGGGCGACTATACTGAACAGGTGATCCTCAAAAAAATGGGGAAGTACGGGCAGACCCGTTATGCGCCTGCGATGCATACCATCCTGCATCGCTACGCGGAAAAAGATCCGTCCCATACCCCCACCTTTGTCATCTTCATCACAGATGGAGACAACAGTGATAAAGCCGCTGCAAAGAAAGCCCTCATCGCCGCCTCCCAATACAATATCTTCTGGAAATTTGTTGGGATCGGCAAGGAGGATTTCCCATTTCTGGAAAAGCTGGACGACCTCGATGGCCGTCGGGTAGACAATGCAAACTATATCTCGATCCCGGATCTCAATACCATCAAGGAGGAAACGCTCTATGAGCGCCTGATGGAAGAATATGATGATTGGAGACGTGCCGCAAAGCGTGCAGGTATCCCCATCAAATAATATCCTGTGCATGATGGTATATCATGCGCAGCGCACAAAAAACGGTCTGTCGCAGAATGCAGATTCTGCGGCAGACCGTTTTCTTTTATTGCTGTGCAAACGGCACCCACGGACAACGCTGTGCCACTTCCTGATTATAGCTTTCCAACTCACGCAGCTGCTGTACCACCTGCGGCATATCCATCCGCTCTACAAGCGTTTTTATGATATGCTTGCCCTCTTCTGCCAGCTCCGCGCGGCGCGCAGCGGTCGGGATCGCCGGTGTGCTCATATGATCCTTTGGATCGCCAAAGCAATAACCGACCGAACCGCTTTGATATGCCAAAGAGAAGAGATCATTGAACTTTGCACAAGTCTGTGGCTCATGATGTTCATACGCATCTGTCAGCGGAACATCTTCCAAGCGTCCCATGCGATCGTATGCACCAACGGTAATGGAATGGAAGCTGTCAAACGACTTGAACACACCCTCTCCATGCTTGCTGAGGGTCATGATCATATCCATGTACAGAATGGGAACGCCTGTCTCATCCATAAAATCCCGCACCATCGGACTGACTGTCATGTGCGCCGGACCATGTGCGCTGATATAGATCTGGCGCTTGAAGCCCTGACGCAGCAGACTTTTTGCAATCGCATGCAGATAGCGTGTCCCCTCCTGAATGCTGACCTGTACAGTCCCTCGTCCGCTCGCAGTCGCACCCGCATAAAAATAGGGCAAGCCTGTCAGGACCAGACCATCACACGCCTCTGCCATCTCCAGCGCGAAGGCTTCACTCATCACCATTTCCGAATCCAGCGGGAACCCACCATGCATCTCGACCGTACCGACCGGTACGATCACGATATCATTTCTGGAAAGGTATGCTTCCACCTCATCATTGAGCATCTTTGGGATAATTCTTGTTCGCATATTCTCTTCCTCTCTCTATTACAAACAAAATATTCTTTTTGCATTCTCAAAGCAGATCTTTTGGTAAGCCTCGCCCGACAGGTTTCCCTGTTCCCATTGATGATCGAGCCACGCACCAAGCGGAAAGGTCATCTCCACATTCACCATATCTGTACCAAACATCAGCCGATCCTGAAATTCCTCCAGGAATCCGAGTCCAAATGCCTCATCACGCATGATCGCACAGCCGCCGCTGTTTGCGGATACATCTGCATACAGATTGGGATAGCTTCTCAACAGCTCGACAAGTCTTCCGTTCTCCGCTACAGGGCCCTTTCCCCATTCCATGCGTGATTCCAAGTCGGGCTTTGCATCTCCACTGATCTCATGCCAGAACGGCTGACTGTGTCCAATGATCTTCAAATCCGGATAGGTCTTCAGTGCCGCCTCCAGCAGAGGCAGCCCCGCTTCATCCACGATGCCATAGCCATACCCTTCCGCAGGGCTCATATGGAACAGTACAGGCATTTGCAGGGCTTGTGCCGCCTCGAATACCTGCCGGAGCAAGGGTGCATCGAGCCTCTGATTGATGATGAGCTCACCGATCCCGACCGCGCCCTGTGCCTGATACTGACGCAAACGTGCCCCGATGGTTTCTGGCTCTGCCGCATCTATATTACACATCCAAGTATACCGATCCGGATATCTTTTTGCAAGGGTGTGACATTGTGTATTGCCAAACGGCAGGGCTGGATCCTCCCCTGCGGACATGAGAATGGCTTTTTCGATCCCAAGCGCGTCCAAGTGGTGAAGCATTTCTTCACCACTTGAAATAAACATCGATTCGGTTTTGGGAACAGGATCCAGAGATACATGGAGATGGATATCGATTTTTTTCATAAACCTCTTATGCCTCTTTCTGCGCCTTCAAGGCCGCATACATCTCTTCTGTCTTTTTCTTGCCGAGATTGAAGATCAGACCGATTCCCACCAGTTCCAGTACGCAAGTCAAAACCGGAATGATATTTACCAGGAAATAAATACCCTGAACGGTTTCCGGTGTTTGTACCACATTGGCACCGGAAATCAGACCGATCGCAGCCAGTCCATAAGAAACACCGGTGGAGGCAATGGTGGAACCGATCTTACGGCTGAAGGTATACAGGGAATACATCGATCCATCGCTTCTCTCATGGAATTTCCATTCACTGTAATCGAGGCAGTCGGTCACCAATGCCCAAATCAGCATGGTAAACACAGTCTGTCCCACGGTTGCAAGGATCGTAAGTGTTGTATAGACATAGACATCCTTGATCTCGATCAGCACAGGGATCACGCTGAATACCGTGCTGGAAAGGATCGCAGCATTGAGGGTCTCTTTCTTGCCAAAGCGGGCGACCAGACGCGGAACGAGCAAAAAGCAAATGACCAGGATCGGGATGGTACCCAGACTGATGATCGCCATGACATCTGTTCTTGCATAGTAATCCTTATAAATATAGCTGCGTACCTGATTGGAGCCCGTGATAAACAGCATGCTGCCCAAGGTCGCGATCATAACGCCCAGCATTGGACGGTTTCGCACAACAGCCATCAAAACCTTTCCGTAGTTGAACTTTTCTCCCTGACTTACAGGCTGATGTACACGTTCCTGTGTCAAATGCATCAGGATGCCATAGCTTACGATACTCAGGATACCGAACACGACTGCAACCATGGTGAATCGTTCCGGCAGGATATTGCTTTCTTTATCAAAGCAAACGATGGGCACAATAGACATCGCTACAATACCAACGATCGTACCGCCAATGCTTCTTGCACGGGACAGCTTGCTTCGATGGATGGGGTCTGTGCTGACTACGCTTGCCATTGCGCCAAATGGCATGGATGTTCCTGTGTAGCTCATACCATAGAGTACATAAACGAATGCCACATAGGCATGCAGGGCGATACCCTCCAGCGGAACATTCAGGAAACACAGCACACCCGAAAGGGCCAGCGGAACCATGAAAATCTTGATCCACGGCTTGAACTTGTCACCCGATTTTCCAAGCATCCAGCGGTCAGGGAACGATCCCATGATCGGATCATTGACCGCATCCCATAGTCTGGCTGCCAAAAACAGGGTCGCCATCCACTCAGGGCGAACCCCCAGTACGCTCGTGCAAAAGATCAGAAAGTATGCATCTACAAACAGGTTCACAAAGCTTCCTGCCATGTCGCCAAATACATACCCAACTTCATCCCTTGCACCAAAGGGTCTCACATCTTTCTTTTCCATCAAACTTTCCCTCTTTTCTTTCAAATTCGATCGATTTGTGTTATCCTTATTATATGTTACAATAATTGCAATTCATATTGCATATATCCCAAATAACATTGCAAATCTTATATTCTATTTGCTTGGATCAGTATTTTTATATGAAATAAAAGGAGATTATTTGTGAAACTTAAACAAATAAAATTTTTGATGGATCATACCTCCAAACGCAAGGAGGACTTTGTTTATCAGGAGCTTGAAATGAGCAGCGACTATGTTGAGGTCTTGGAAGATGTGAGTGACACCACGGACTGTGTGGATCTGCACAACCACACCTTTTTTGAGCTGCTCTTCTGCCGCAGTGGTTCTTTGCAGTACATGCTGGGAAATACCCGCTATCAGCTCAAAAAAAATTCTATCGTCTGTATCCCTCCCGGTGTCAGCCATCGACCGCTTTACTTAGAGCAACTGACCGAGCCCTATCGCCGCATGGTCATCTGGATGAGCCATACGCTGTATGAATCCAGTCTGGAGATCCTGCAATCAGACAGCACCCCCAACACACAGAGTATCCTATCCAGCAATGTATTCCTGCTCTCTGGACACACACTCTATCAGGTGGAGGAGATCTATGAAAAAATGATGCAGATCCCCGAGCATTCTTCCGGCGCGGAATTATATAAAATCGGACTTGCAACGCAGCTGCTGGCTCTTTTTCATCAATACCTCAACTCTCATGAGGTCAACCCGCTGCCGCCGGAAAAAGCGATCCTCTCCGATGAGATCGTCCGCTATATCGATGACCATTTGTCTCAGCCCCTCAGCATCCAAAATATTGCCAATCATTTCCTAATCAGTGAATCCTCCATCAGTCAGCTCTTCAAAAAACAGATGAACCTCAGCTTATATCGCTATATCACACAGCGTCGCCTGATCGAAGCAAAAAACCTGATCCGTCAGGGGACTTCGCTCAAAAAGCTTCCCACACTTTGCGGATTTTCCGACTATTCTACCTTTTACAAGGCGTTTGTCAAGCAATACGGCCTCTCTC
This sequence comes from Butyricicoccus sp., assembly GCA_029257685.1. Taxonomy (GTDB): domain Bacteria; phylum Bacillota; class Clostridia; order Oscillospirales; family Butyricicoccaceae; genus Butyricicoccus. The sequence goes on along the minus strand of JARIAV010000059.1, from coordinate 5,911 downwards.
CAAAGGAATACAAGCTGCGATTGTTCGGTGCAGCCGATCCATCCGAATAAAAAGATCTCTATCCCCATGCAACGGGATAGAGATCTTTTTTCGTTTTATATGCATTATGCAAAGAACTTTGTCAGATATCCCATGATGAGGATCACAACGATCGCAATGGGGATAACGACTGTGCAGTACATACGCGCCCAGTTCGGGAACTTCCGCCCCAAGCCGCTGTTTGCCTCTGCCATGAAATGCTCCCAGCCCCAGCCACCTTTGAGACAGCAGAACAGGACATAGATACACGAGCCGATCGGCAGGATATTATTGGACACGAGGAAATCCTCAAAATCCAGAATGCTTCCGCCCAGCGGCTGGATGTGGCTCCATACATTGAAGCCCAGCACCACCGGCATAGACAGGATAAAGAGTGCCGCCGCGCCAAAAAGGCACATCTTCTTACGCGACAGGTTGGGGAAAAGATCGGTAAAGCAGGAGATGATATTCTCCATGACACCGATGACCGTGGACATCGCCGCAAAGATCATGAACAGGAAGAACAGGGAACCCCACAGCTGACCGCCGGGCATCTGTCCAAAAACACTTGGCAGGGTGATGAAGATCAATGGAGGGCCTGCACCGGGATCGACACCGAACGCAAAGCACGCCGGAATGACGATCAAGCCGGAACACAGCGCAACGAAGGTATCGAGTGCTGCCACATTGATGGATTCGCCCAAAAGGGAGTGCTCCTTGCCAATGTAGGAGCCAAAGATCGCCATACCGCCCATACCAACAGACAGGGTGAAGAAGGCCTGACTCATTGCCTGATACATCACATTCCAGACGCCATTGTCTACGATCTTATGGAAATCCGGAATGAGGAAGTATTTGAGACCTTCCTGCGCCCCGTCGAGCGTGATCGCACGGATCGCAAGCACCGCCATGAGGAGGATGAGCAGGGCCATCATCTTCTTGTTGACTGCCTCTACGCCCTCCTTGACGCCGAACGAACAGACGATGAAGCCAAGGAACACGGTGACCGCCATTGCAACGGTCATGGTAATGGGGTCTGCCGTCAGCTGGTCAAACGTACCTGCGACCTGCTCGGCAGACATCTGATTGAAGGTCCCTGTGATATACTTGAGGAAATATACGAACATCCAGCCTGCAATGGTGGTATAAAACATCATCAGGATGATATTGCCCGCAATACCAAAATAGCTCCACAGATGCCACTTGCTGCCCTTCGGTTCCAGCTCATGAAACGAGCGGGAGATGGAGCGGCGGGACGCACGGCCGACAGAAAACTCCATCGTCATGACGGGGATGCCAAAAAGAAGCAAAAATGCGAGGTACAGCAAAATAAATGCTGCGCCGCCATATTTTCCGGTAATATAAGGAAAACGCCATACATTTCCAAGGCCGATCGCACAGCCTGCGGAAATGAGGATGAACCCAAGACGTGATCCAAAGGTTTCACGTTGCTGCATGAAATAACCCCTTTCAAAACTGATATGTGCTCAGGCACTTTATTTTGCGCCAAACTTCTGGATATAGCCCATAATAAAGATAAAGAATACGATCGCAGGCAGGATCCATGTGACGTATCCGCGCAGGATGGACGGGAACTTCAAGCCCTCGCCAGCATCTGCCTCTGCAATAAAGTTCTTCCAGCCCCAGCCATAGCGCGAGGTACAGAACAATAGATATACCATCGAGCCGAGAGGCAGCAGGTTATTGGACACGATAAAATCCTCGAGATCCTGAATATTGCCTACATGCGGGATCTGGAACCCACTCCACAGATTGAAGCCCAGTACGCAGGGCATCGAGATGAGCAGGATGAAGAACAGATTGAAAAGGATCGTCTTTTTGCGGCTCCATCCCCAGAGATCCATACCAAAACAGATGATATTTTCAAAAACTGCAATGATGGTGGAAAAAGCGGCAGCAGCCATGAAGATAAAGAACAGGGTGCCCCAAATGCGGCCGCCTGCCATCTGATTGAAGATATTGGGCAGGGTGATAAAGAGCAGGTTTGGACCGGAATCTGCCTGAATGCCAAAGGCCGAGCATGCCGGAAAAATAATCATACCCGACATGAGTGCAACAAAGGTATCCAGCACCGTGATCGAGATCGCCTCACCGGTAAGCGAGCGCTCCCGTCCGATATACGAGCCAAAGATGGCAAGTGCGCCGATTCCCAGAGAGAGGGTGAAAAACGCCTGCCCCATTGCGGCAAAGATGGACTCGAACAAACCGCCCGGTGCTTCATAGAGCTTGGAAAAGTCTGGCTTGAGATAGAAAGCAAGACCTTCCGATGCGCCCTCCAAGGTCAGTGCGCGCCCAACCAAAACAAAGATCAGCAGGAGCAGGCAGAGCATCATGATCTTATTGATCTTCTCGACGCCGTTGCGCAGCCCCATTGAGCATACAGCAAAGCAAATCAGGACGGTCACGACCATACATACGGTCATGTACACCGGACTTTGCAGCATCGTTCCAAAGGATGCTGTGATATAGCTGCTGTCCACGCCCACAAATTCGCCCTTTGCCATCTTATAGACATAAGCGATCAGCCATCCGCCGACCGTTGTATAGAATGCCATGAGTAAATAATTGCCCAGCATGGCACCATATCCATAGAGATGCCACTTCGTCCCCTTTGGCTCGAGCTTATGGAACGAGCGTGCAGCAGAAAGCTGGCTTGCACGTCCGACCGAAAATTCCATGACCATGATCGGCAAGCCGAGCAGCAGGAGGAACAGCAGGTAGATGAGCACGAATGCCGCACCGCCATACTGTCCGGTGACATACGGGAACCTCCATACGTTGCCCAATCCGATGGCGCAGCCTGCGGAAATCAGGATAAACCCCAGTCTGGAACTGAATTTTTCTCGTTCTTTCATTCTTTTTTTAACCCTTTCTGCGGAATAACACCGCGTGGACTTATTTTATCACAGTTTTCTGTCCCATTCAATAGAAAAACTTGAAGTTGCTTTAACATTATCACAATAAAGTAATGAAGTCAAGCGATTCTGCTCTCACAGCGCTGTCGGTGCTTATGCAAAATCCTCTCCAAAAAACAGAAATAGCGCCATTCCAAAGGAACAACGCTATCTTCCCTCAAACGATCCTTGCGCGCTGCATGGGAAGGAGGGAATCGCTGGGCTCGATCGCACGCACGCTATGTGAGATCAATACCTGCAGCTTGGGATATTCGCGTTCAAAATTGCGGATGATCCGCTCACACACGGCCTCCCCCATCTCGATCGAAGCTGTGGGCAGCATGATGACGAGCTGGGAAGCACTATAACGGGAGAGCATATCTCCGCATCGCAGTGACAGTCTGGCACATTCCATCAGCTTGAGCATGATCCTATGCCAGGTACGCTCAGAGCGTGGCTTTCCGGCTTGATTGAGTGTCAGCAGGGCGATCGCAGCACAGGTTTGATAGCGCACCATACTGCGCGCTTCCAAGCGATAGACCTCCCGAAAGATTTCGTATGCGCACACGAACGCTCCTGGGATGCGCTCCTTTTCCCGAAGCTCTTCACAGATCAAATGGATATCCAGACCGGTCTTGCGCTCGGTCTCCACGATCTGCTGATAGAGCTGATGCAGCCTTTCTGGCGGCTGCTGTCCCCGCTTCCGATAGTAAGGCAGTGTATGATGCTTATAATATCGGATCGCTTCCTGATCGTTTCCAGACTGCGCCAGCGCAAAAATATAGGCTTCCTGCGCGGCTTCCTGCGCCGGATCGATGGACAGCACACGTTTGCACAGTCGGATGCGATCGGCATACATCTGCCGCCGTTCCATCATCCCGATCAAATGATCCGCTGCATGTAAAAATTTTTCATGCAGCTGCTCACCGAGCACCCCCACCCAGGGCTCTCCCATCGCATCCTGCATCAATCTGCCATGATAGAGATTGCAGGCACTGCCAAGCCGGATATATACTGCATCCGTATCGCTCCGATCGTTCGCAGTCATATCACACAGTGCCTCAAACTTCTCAAAATCAAAGATACATTGCAGATCCGGATTCCATCTATAGAACCCCTGCTGCTTGAGCAAAAATTCGATTGCTTCTGGTGCGCCACCCTCGATCAGGCCATTGCGCAGGCGATGGATCAAGATCTTCAATGCACTGCGCGGGTCCTTACTCGGTCGTTTTCCCCAGATCGCCGCGATCAACTCCTCGCTCGATACCAAACGATTGCGATTCAAGATCAGAAATTCCACCAAATATCGTAGCTTTTTAGACCGTGCGATCGTTTCACTCACCAAATGATTTTCCACATAAATCTCAAATGTCCCCAACAAATGGACCTCTATGATAGACATACTCCTTCTCCGTTCCCACAGCTCTTGTCTATATCATTCTCTCTGCTTCTCTATTCTCTCTACTTCTCTATTCTCTCTACTTCTCTATTCTCTCTGCTTCTCAAAGAACAGTCGGTCTTGTTTCTGGTTTCATTATATCATAAAAATTGGAGAAAGCATGTTTTTCGACTTTTTTCGACAGTATTTTTGTGATTTTTCCGCATTGCACACAGCTCCATGCACAAAGCGGACAGCAACGCCGCAAGACTGTGGATAATCCTGTGGATATTGTTGATAACCCTGCGTTAAGGCTTTTGTCAATTCCATAGAGATCCCTCCGGAAAGAAACGAATCATTACTTTTTGTATAATTTCATGATCCTTCCTGTCTCTCTATGCTGTGTATAATTCTGTGGATACTGTTGATAACTCATTGTTATCCTTCTTGTTTTTTCCCATAAATCAAGGATTTTTCGATTACATTTTGTAAACTTTTCAAAATCCACAGGTTTGTTCAGAACTGTGGATAACTCTGTGGACATTGTTGATAACTCTATGTTGATAATTTTTTGACGACTCCAGCACCAGACTGCTTTATACAGAATGTAAACTGTGCATTTGTGCAGATACATATTTTACGGTCCTCTGGTGCACACTACAGGTGATCCAGTCCATTTTGCTACACAAAGGAGGCCCTTTTTATGGAAAATACCACACCCGAAACCGCGCCCGAAGAAGGCAGCATCGCACAGACAGGCTCTATTACGGCACACACACGCCGCGGCACGATCCATATGATCACCATTGTCGGGCAGATCGAAGGGCACATGGAAGCCCCTCAGCAGACCAAAACAACAAAATACGAGCATATCATTCCACAGATCACCGCCGTCGAAGAATCCGATGAGATCGACGGACTGCTCGTGATCCTCAACACCGTTGGCGGCGATGTCGAAGCCGGACTGGCCATCGCTGAACTGATCGCGGGAATGCGAAAGCCCACCGTTTCCCTTGTGCTGGGCGGCGGGCACTCGATCGGTGTGCCGCTTGCCGTCGCTGCAAAGCGTTCTTTCATTGCTCCCTCCGCCGCGATGACCATCCATCCTGTACGCATGAGCGGCACGGTCATCGCTTCTCCGCAGACCTATTCCTACTTCCAAAAGATCCAGGAACGGATCGTTGGCTTTATCACCGCACACAGCCATGTATCCGCAAAGGAATTTACCCGCATGATGATGGAGACCGCGGAGCTTTCCGCCGATACCGGAACCATCGTATCCGGCGATGAAGCCGTTGCCTGCGGACTGATCGACGCCGTTGGCTCTCTTTCGGACGCGCTGGATGCACTGCACCAAATGATCGAAGCACGCAAGCCCTGCTGCCCAACCTGCGGACAGAGATGTGGGCATTAAAAAAAGAAGCCTCACGCAAATGCGCGAGGCTTCTTCTATATCAAATCTTACTTGCCGGACTTTGCAGCGCGGATCGCGTCGATCATCAGCGGAACGACCTTGAACAGGTCACCACAGATGCCGTAGTCTGCAACGTCGAAGATCGGAGCGGTATCGCTCTTGTTTACAGCAACGATGCACTCGGAA
>JARIAV010000028.1 GCA_029257685.1 Butyricicoccus sp. | reverse complement strand
CATTCCCGCTCACCGTGCCGGACGGACAGCTCTTTCTGATGGGCGACAACCGCAACGGATCGAGCGACAGCCGTGATCCGCAGATCGGTCTGGTCGATGAACATTATATCATCGGGCATGTATTGGGCGTCGTATTCCCATTCAGCTCGTTTGGAGGCGTTTGATGAACATTCAATGGTATCCGGGGCACATGGCGAAAACGCGCCGCCAGATGCTGGAAAACCTCAAGAATATCGATCTCGTGTGCGAGCTGGTGGATGCGCGTATCCCACAGGTCAGCCGCAATCCGGATATGGACGAGATCGCAGGCGACAAGCCGCGTATGATGATCCTGAACCGTACCGACCTTGCAGATCCGGAGGAAACGCGCCGCTGGGCGGCATGGTACCGCGCACAGGGCTATTCCGTTCTGGAGACGGACAGCCAGCATGGCACGGGTACGGCGCGCTTTGGCGCGGCGGCAAGGGAACGCCTCGCGGACAAGATCGCCGTATGGAACGAGAAAGGACAGACCGGACGCTCGGTACGCGTGATGGTCGTGGGCATCCCGAACGTGGGCAAGTCCACCTTCATCAACCGCATTTTGGGGCGCAAGTCCGCAAAGGCGGCAGATAAACCGGGTGTAACGCGCGGCGCACAGTGGTTCCGCGTGCAGGGCGGTATCGACCTGCTCGATACACCGGGTATCCTGTGGCCCAAGTTCGATGACGAGCGCGTGGGCATTTTGCTTGCCGTCACGGGCGCGGTCAAGGACGACATTCTGGACACGGAAACGCTCGCCTGCAAGCTGTTCGAGCTGCTGGCAGCGCGTGCGCCGCAGGCGATCATCGACCGCTATAAGCTGACCATACCCGAAGAATCGGATTTTCTGGGCTATGACCTCTTGCAGCAGGCAGGCAGGAAGCGCGGCTTCCTGATCGCAGGCGGCGAGATCGACACCGAGCGCATGGCACGCATCCTGCTGGATGAATTCCGCGGCGGCGTGCTGGGGCGCATCACATTGGAGACACCGGACGATTATGAATGTACTGAGACCAACCCATGAGGGCGTGACCTATGACCTCGAACGGCAGGCGGCGGAAAACGGCTTTCTGGCAGTCTGCGGCATCGACGAAGCCGGACGCGGCCCCTTGGCTGGTCCGGTAGTCGCGGCGGCGGTGATCCTGCCCGTGGGCTGTGAGATCGCCGGACTGAACGACTCCAAGAAGCTGACGGAGAAGAAGCGCGAAGCCCTGTTCGATGTCATCCGTGCGCAGGCGGTCAGCTATGCGATCGCGTCGGTCGATCACACGACCATTGACGAGATCAACATTTTGCAGGCGACCTGTCAGGCGATGCGGCAGGCGGCAGCAGGGCTCGCTGTTCCGGCAGATTTTGCCTATGTGGACGGCAACCGCGATCCGGCGCTTGGGATCGAGACCGCCTGCGTGGTGGGCGGCGATGCCAAAAGCATGTCCATCGCGGCGGCGTCGGTGCTGGCAAAGGTCACGCGTGACCGGCATATGATAGAAATGGATGCCCTGTATCCGGAATACGGCTTTGCAGGGCACAAGGGATATGGGACGAAGGCGCACACCGAGGCGATCCTGAAATATGGCGCAAGTCCCATTCACCGCCGGAGCTTTCTCAAAAAGCTCAAGGCGGCACATCCGGAGCTCGTGCTTTGACGCGCGGCGCATGGGGTGAGCAGGCGGCGGCAGAATACCTCACGCACAAGGGATATGAGATCGTTGCGCGCAACTATCGCACGCGCTGGGGCGAGATCGACCTCATCGCGGTGCAGGGAGGGTTCCTTGTGTTCGCAGAGGTCAAAACGCGCCGCTCGGAACGCTTTGCGCAGGCAAGGGAAGCGGTGGACGCACGCAAGCAGGAACGGCTCATCCTGACGGCTGAGGCGTGGATGCAGGCGCACCCCACCGCATTGCAGCCGCGTATGGATGTGATCGAGGTATACGGCACGGAGGGCGGAACCGCCCCTGCCATCTATCATCTGGAAAACGCATTCGATGCATAGGGGGAAACAGCATGAAACTATTCGATCTGCATTGTGACACCATGTATGCGTGCTACGAGACGGGGGCAGAGCTGCGGCAGAACACGCTCTGCATCGACCGCGACAAGACAGCACCCTATGAAATGTATACACAGGTGTTCGCGCTGTTCTGCGGCACGAAGTCCAGCCGTCCGCGGCTGCGGTCGCTGCTCGATCTGCCGCCTGCCCGTCGGCTGGACGCGCTCCTTGAAACCGCGCATCGGGAATTCACCGTCAATGCAGACTGGATCACCCTGTGCCGCGATATGGAGGACTGGATGTGGGCGCGTGCGCATGGCAAGCATGCGGCGTTCCTGTCCATCGAGGGCGCGGAGCTTCTGACGAACGAAGCGCAGGTACAGCGTGCCTATGAAGCCGGTGTGCGCATGGTGTCCCTCAGCTGGAACGGCTACAACCAGTATGCCTGCGGCGCAGTCTATGGCAACGACACCGGACTGAGCACCAAGGGAAAGGCACTGGTGCGGCGGCTGGTGGAGCTTGGGATCATCGTGGATGTGTCCCATCTGTCGGAGGCGG
>JARIAV010000022.1 GCA_029257685.1 Butyricicoccus sp. | reverse complement strand
CGCGACACGTTACTCTTTGCTTTGAAGCAAATCTTTTTTTGCAGAAAGAAAAATCCTACGGACGTTCCAAAATCCTTTCTATTTGCTTTGAAGCAAATCTTTTTAGCAGAAAGGAAACCCTACGGATTTCCAAAACCCATTCGTATGCCAATCACATCTACCTGCACAGAATATAGTTGGATACAGCAAAGAATAAAATATATCCTCATCCCTTCAAATCCGCGGATTCACCTTGAAAATACCATTCCGTGTGATAAAATAAAACTATAACCAGAGAAAAAGGAGGTCTATCTCATGAACGAACTGGATACAAGACTCTATACTCTGCTCGAACGTCCTGCCCGCGCAGAAGAACTCAAAAAATATCTGCCGGCTTATTCCAAACAACAGATCCGAGAATCTCTCGACCGCCTGACCGCAGACGGAAAGATCCTCAAAAATAAAAAAAACCGCTATGCACATGCCGAACACTACGGCTGCCTGACCGGTGTTTTTCAGGCAACCGACCGCGGATTCGGTTTCGTCACACCGGAAACACCGGACGGTTTGGGTGATATCTTTATCCCACCCTATTCGACCGGAAAAGCATGGCAGGGAGATCGCGTCCTTGTCCGTCTTGTAGATTCCGGACGCGGACACAAGCGCGAGGGTGAGATCCTGCGTATCCTGACCCTGTGTCAGGATGAGGTGATCGGCACAGTCATGAAGCGCGGCAAGAGCGTTTTTGTCCGCCCGACCTCTAAAAAATATCCAGAGCTGGTGATCCCCAAAAACCGTGTGCTCGATGCACAGTCCGGAGACCGCGTTGCGGTCAAGGTCATGTTCCGCGGCGAGGGTCGTGTTGCGGCGCAGGGCGCAATCATCAAGGTCTTTGGAAAGAACGGCACGATGGATGCTTCGATCGCCTCCATCCTGCATGAAAACGGCATCGTCGTCCCCTTCCCCGAGGAAGTCCTGCGGCAAGCCGACGCCTGCGGCGATACGGTCGATGCTTCGGAATCTGCTGTACGCATGGATCTGCGCGATCAGCTGATCTTTACCATCGATGGGGATGATGCACGCGATTTTGACGATGCCGTTTCTTTGGAACGCATGGAAAACGGACACCTGCTGCTCGGCGTACACATTGCCGATGTATCACATTATGTGACCCCCGGTTCCCCACTCGATGATGAAGCCTATCGACGCGGCACATCGGTCTATTATCCGGGTCACGTTGTACCCATGCTGCCTGTAGCTCTGTCGAACGGCATTTGCTCACTCAACCCCGATGTCGATCGCCTCGCATTTTCCGCGCTGATGGAGTACGACCGTGATGGACGATGCCATCATACACGCTTTGCCAAAACGGTCATCCGCTCCAAAGCACGCATGACCTACCGCAAGATGAACGAGATCTTTGACGGAGATGCGGACCGGCGCAAAGAATACGCCTTTCTAACGGAAACTGCTGACCAGATGCACGCACTCTCTCTTGCCATGCGCCGACGCCGCATGGAACGCGGTGCGCTCGATCTCGACCTGCCGGAAGCTGAGATCCTGACGGATGAGACCGGCGAGCCGGTCGAGGTCACCTTCCGCTCGCGCGGCGATGCAGAAAAAATGATCGAGGAGTTCATGCTGGCGGCAAATGAAGCCGTTGCAGGCTTTATGGATAAGCGCGGGGATCCAACGGTATACCGCGTCCATGAAAATCCCGATCCGGAAAAACTGCGCGCCTTTGCCATGTTTGCGCGTCCGTTTGGCTATCGGGTCGATCCCTCCAAGCCAAACAATACCGCCCAGCTGCAAGCCATTCTGGACGGTGCCAAGGATGATCCCAAGCAGCGTGCCCTGCCCACGCTTCTGCTCCGTGCGCTTGCGCGTGCGCGATACGACGCCGAATGTCTGGGGCACTACGGCTTGCAGGCAAAGGAATACCTGCATTTCACTTCCCCGATCCGCCGCTATCCCGATCTGGTCGCCCACCGTATGCTGTTCAAGGCGATCTCCGGACAGCAATACACCAAGGCTGATACCGTATTCTGTGAGGAAGCCGCAGCACAGTCTACCACGCGCGAGCTTGCCGCCGATACCGCGGAACGCGATATCGACAAGCTGTACCTTGCCGCCTATATGGAACAGTTCATCGGTGAGGACTTCGATGCCGAGATTTCCGGCGTGACAGCATTCGGTCTCTTTGTGACACTGCACAACGCAGTAGAAGGTCTCGTGCGGCTGGAAGATCTGCCCGGCGATGATTATGAATTTGACGACCAGAAAATGATGCTCGTAGGCAGACGCTCTCACATGCGCTACACGATGGGGACTCCCATGCGGGTACGCCTGACTGCCGCCTCCCGCATCACTGGTCTCATCGACTTTATCCCAGCACCTGAAAGGAATTGACCCATGCCCGGACTTATTTTAGAGGGTGGAACGTTCCGCCCGATCTTCTCCAGTGGCATCATGGATGCCCTGCTTGCACATGATCTCATGTTTGACTATGTGATCGGTGTTTCCGCCGGTATCACGAATGGCTTCTCCTATCTCTCCCGTCAAAGCGGACGCAATCTGGATGTATTATGCCAGTACCGCACCGATAAGCGATATATGTCCGCGCGGAATTATCTCAAAGAGGGCTCTGTCTTCGGTGTGGACTTTGTGTTCGATACCATCCCCAATGAGCTGCTCCCGTTCGACTGGGACACCTTCCATGACTATTCGGGAAAAATCCTGATCGGTGTGACCAACGCACGCACCGGAAAATGTGAATATCTGGACGGTCGCGCACTCGACCCCAAATGCACCATGCTGCGCGCGACCTGCGCCATTCCGCTTTACTTCCATCCGGTTCAGATCGGCAGCGAGATCTATTATGATGGTGGGATCTCGGATTCCATCCCCATCCGGAAGGCACTTGCCGACGGCAGCCGAAAAAACCTCATTATCCTGACACAGCCTGCCGGATACCGCAAAAAAGTGCAGCATTCCAACCGTGCCGCGGCGGCTATCCTGCGCCGTCAATATCCCAAAATGGCAGAGACCATTTTGAATCGTCCCAAGATGTACAATGAAACCGTGTGCTTCTGCGAACATCTTGCCGCGCACCAGCCAGAGAACACCGTGCTCCTGCGCCCCAGCAAGCCCATCGATTCCTTTGAACGCGATGTGCAAAAGCTGACCGCCGCCTATCAGGAGGGTTATCAGCTCGCTGAACAGCATATTGAGGAAATCAAAGCACTTTTCAAAGAATCCTCATGATCCTTCTGTATCATGTATCTTATGTTAAAAAAGAGTCTGAACGCAAATGTTCAGACTCTTTTCGTTTATTCAGACTCAGCCGCCAAATACCTTGATCATAAAGCCTGCGGCGATTGCGGAACCGATGACACCCGCAACGTTTGGACCCATGGCGTGCATGAGCAGGAAATTTGCAGGGTTTGCCTTCTGTCCTTCTGTTTGCGACACACGCGCCGCCATCGGAACAGCAGAAACACCAGCCGAACCAATGAGCGGATTGATCTTACCACCGGACAGATGATACATGATCTTGCCAAACATCAGACCGCCCGCTGTGGACAGCATGAATGCGAGCAGACCCAGACCAATGATCATCAGGGTTTCCCAGCGCAGGAAGGTTGCGGCAGTTGCCTTACAGCCGACCGACAGGCCAAGGAAAATGGTCACGATATTGATGAGCGCATTCTGTGCGGTATCTGACAGGCGATCCACAACGCCACATTCCTTGAACAGATTGCCCAGCATCAGCATACCGATGAGCGGTGCGGTTTCGGGCAGCAGAAGGATAACGAAGATCGCGACCACGATCGGGAATGCGATCTTTTCTGCCTTGGAAACGGTGCGCAGCTGCTCCATTTTGACCGCACGCTCTTTCTTGGTCGTGAAAAGACGCATGAGCGGCGGCTGGATCATCGGAATGAGTGCCATATAGGAATATGCGGCGATCGCGATCGGAGGCAGATACTCCGGCGCCAGCTTGGAAGCGGTCAGGATCGCAGTCGGGCCGTCCGCACCGCCAATGACACCGATCGCAGCGGCAACCGCCTCTGGAAATCCCAGTGCCAACGCGAGCAGGAAGGCGGAGAAAATACCGAACTGCGCCGCCGCCCCCAAAAGCATGGAGGATGGACGCGCGATCAGAGGGCCGAAATCCGTCATTGCGCCGATCCCAAGGAAGATGATCGAGGGATAGATCGCATACTGTACCCCCTGATAGAACACCCAAAACAGGCCGACATTTCCATTCGCATTGGGCGGATTCAGCAGACCGGTAAGCGGAAAGTTTGCCATGAGCACGCCAAAGGCGATCGGGACCAGCAGGAGCGGCTCAAACTTCTTTACGATACCCATGTACAGCAGTACACAAGCGATCACGATCATAATAAGATTGCGTGGCTCATGTACCAGCGCCACAAAGCCGGACTCTGCAAAGATTTTTTGCAGCGTTCCAATGAAGGAGAATTCCATAATCTTTCTCCTCCTTTTAGGACAATGTACACAAGGCTGTACCGGTTTCCACCGTGCTTCCCTTATTGATATGCACGCCTGCGATCACACCGTCGCGCGACGCACAGATCTCGTTTTCCATTTTCATGGCTTCCAGAATGAACAGGACATCGCCTGCCTTTACCATCGTTCCCGGTTGGCAGCACACTTCCAAAATCGTACCCGGCATAGGTGCTGCGATCTTTTCGCCTGAGACAGATTCCGGCGGCGTTG
>JARIAV010000019.1 GCA_029257685.1 Butyricicoccus sp. | reverse complement strand
AAGACCCGCCCTGCGGCGGAGGTCATACATTCACACCCTTGGGGCACTTCCGCGGAAACGAACCGACCTGCTGAAACCCCGCCCGTGGCGGAGGTCATACTTTCACACCCTTTCGGCGGCAGAAAGGCAAACCGGATGGAGAGGGATGGGGAAGATTCCAAAGGGTAGAGGAAACCGCAAGGTTTCCAACCCTTTGGCCGCCGTCGCGCGGCCGCGACACGTTACTCTTTGCTTTGAAGCAAATCCTTTTTAGCGGAAAAGAAAATCCAACGGACGTTCCAAAACTGTCCTCTTTGCTTTGAAGCAAATTCATTTAGCACGAATGAAAATCCAACGGATTTCCAATGCGATCCAATCTTGTCGAAAAATGTTGTAAAGCGACACAGAATATGGTATCCTAAGAAATAGGAAAAAAAGAATATTTTTTCAGCGCGTGCCATCCACGGTAGGCGGTTATGCCCCCCTCTGCTGCTTTTCAGCAAGAAGGAACGGGCAGAAAAAACCTCCCGTTCCAACTGGAAGGGAGGTGGATGCAATGAATGCAAAGATTCAGCGATTTATCGTACTTACGATTTTCTTTATCTGGATTTTTATTTCATACGCAAAATGACCGCCCATGTTCTCCAAAACTTAGCGGTCATTTAGACTAAAAGCAGAGGGGGACGAACCGTCTAACGGGTACGCGCCCTTTTTTATGCTTCTAGTATACCCCTGTGATCCAAAAAAGTCAACCCCTGCGAAAAAGCATTTGCAGGCACTTTTTCGCCCGTACCAGAGCGGCACAGGGCGAGCCGCTTTTGCCATTGCAACAAACGGTAAAATGTGCTATTATATGTACTAGATATACCATTCTGGACAGCACGATCTGCTGTTCAAATTGAAATCGAGGGAAGTTATTCAAATGAGTGAAATAACAGAAAAGAAGAAACGAATCTTTTCCGGTGTCCAGCCGTCGGGCAAACTGACACTTGGAAACTATCTGGGTGCGATCCGCAACTTTGAGACCTTACAGGACGCGTATGAATGCCTGTACTGTGTGGTCGATCTGCACGCGATCACCGTGCGCCAGAACCCCGCAGAGCTGCGCCGCCAGACGCTCGAAGTCCTCGCGCAGTACCTCGCGTGCGGACTCGACCCGCAGAAAAGCACGCTCTTTATCCAGAGCCACGTTCCAGCCCATGCCGAGCTTGCATGGATCCTCAACTGCTATACCATGTTCGGAGAACTTTCCCGCATGACGCAGTTCAAGGACAAGTCGGCAAAGCACGCGGACAACGTGAACGCCGGACTGTTCGACTATCCGGTACTTATGGCATCGGATATCCTGCTCTATCAGACCGATCTCGTGCCGGTGGGCAGCGATCAGCTCCAGCATATCGAGCTGACACGCAACGTGGCACAGCGTTTCAACGGCGTATACTCGGATACCTTCACCATGCCCGAGCCCTACCTTGCAAAGACGGGCGCGCGCATCATGTCCTTACAGGATCCGGCACGCAAGATGAGCAAATCAGACGAAAATGCAAACAGCTTCATCCTTCTCATGGATCAGCCGGAGGATATCATGCGCAAGTTCAAACGCGCCGTGACCGATTCCGAGGGCAGCATCCGCCGCGGCGAGGGCAAGGAGGGCATCTCCAACCTCATCACCATCTATGGTCTGGCGACCGGCAAGACCGCCGAGGAAGTGGAAGCGGAATTTGCCGGACAGGGCTATGCAGCGTTCAAACCCGCAGTCGGTGAGGCTGTAGTCGAGCTTTTGCGCCCCATCCGCGAAAAGACGGAAGATCTGCTCAAAAACAAGGACTATCTCGAGCAGGTCTACACCGAAGGCGCACAGCGCGCAAGCTATATGGCACGCAAGACACTTGATAAGGTATACCGCAAAGTCGGCTTTATCAAGCGGTAAGCGGGGGGTTCTATGGCACAGGAATATCAAGTGGTCCTTCTGGTGCTGGGTGCGTTCGCGCTCGCCGGTCTGCTCTCGTTCTGGCTGACACCCCATGTCAGCGAGTTCGCGCATAAGGTCGGCGCAATGGATATCCCGCGCGATGCACGCCGTATGCACAAGAAGCCGACTCCGCGCATGGGCGGCCTTGCGATCTTTATGGGTTTCATGGTGGCCCTCCTGACGTTCGGTACGCTGGACGTGCAGATGCTCAGTATCCTGCTGGGCGCGATGATCATCGTGGTGCTCGGTATCTTTGACGATATCGTGGCCCTCGGCGCAAAGTTCAAGTTCTGTATTCAGGTCATCGCGGCGGCGATCCCCGTCTGCATCGGCGGACTCAAGATCCAGTTTTTCACGAGCTTCAATCCCTTTTCGGATAACCCCTATTTTTCGCTCGGCTATCTGTCCATCCCCGTCACGATCATCTGGATCGTCGGCATCACCAATGCCGTGAACCTCATCGACGGTCTGGACGGCCTCGCAGCCGGTGTTTCCTCCATTGCTGCGCTGACCATGCTGGCAGTCGGTCTTTTGACCAACGAGGTCATGGTCGCCATCACGATGGCGGCGATCACGGGCGCGTGTCTGGGATTTTTGCCCTATAACTTCAATCCGGCAAAGATCTTTATGGGCGATACCGGCTCGACCTTCCTTGGCTTCATGCTCGCCACCATGTCCATTGAAGGATTTTTCAAGTTCTATGCGATCATTTCCTTTGCAGTCCCATTCCTCATTCTGGGTCTGCCCATCTTCGATACCGCGTCCGCGATCGCACGCCGGCTGATGGAGGGCAGAAGCCCCATGAGCCCCGACCGCGGCCATGTGCATCATAAACTCGTGGATATGGGCTTCAATGTCAAGCAGGCAGTTGCGATCCTCTACGCCATCAGCGGCACGCTGGGGCTTGCGGCAGTCATCCTGACCACGAGCGGCGAGGCAAAGGCGATGATCCTCATTTTGGCAGTGATTTTGGTGATGGCGGTCGGCGGCCGTATCCTGTGGGGACTGCAAAAGTCCATGCAGGCAAGAAAGGAACAGGAAGATGACGGAAAAAATTAAGGTCATGACCATTTTTGGCACACGACCGGAGGCAATCAAAATGGCACCGCTCGTGCACGCGCTCGAACAGTCGCCCTATACCGAAAGCATCGTCTGCGTGACCGCACAGCATCGCCAGATGCTCGATCAGGTGCTGGATATCTTCAAGATCCAGCCCGATCATGACCTCGATATCATGCAGGCACGCCAGACCCTCGCGACCATTACCGAGAAAGCCCTGCATGGGCTGGATGAAGTGCTCGAGGAAGTCAAGCCCGACATCGTTCTGGTGCACGGCGATACCTCGACCACCTTTGCCGGTGCGCTCGCGGCGTTCTATCACAAGATCCCCGTGGGGCACGTCGAAGCCGGTCTGCGTACCTACGATAAGTATTCCCCCTTTCCGGAGGAGATGAACCGCAAGCTGGTCGGGCAGATCGCAGAGCTGCACTTTGCCCCCACCGTGCGCAACCGCGACAACCTGCTGCGCGAGCAGATCACCGACGGTGTGCTCGTCTGCGGCAATACGGTCGTCGATGCCATCCATCTGACCGTGCAGGACGATTTCGCGTTCCGCAATGAGACCCTGCGCACGCTGGATTTTGAAAAGGATCGCGTGGTGCTCGTGACGGCACACCGCCGCGAGAACTACGGTGCACCGATGGAGAACATCTGCCGTGCCATTGCGCGCCTGTCCGAACGCTATTCGGATGTGCAGTTCGTCTATCCGGTGCACCTCAGCCCCTATGTGCGCGAGACCGCACAGAAGTTTTTGGGCGACTGTCCGCGCGTACACCTCATCGAACCGCTCGCGGTCGATGAGATGCACAACCTCATGGCACGCTGCTATCTCATCATGACCGATTCGGGCGGCTTGCAGGAGGAAGCACCGTCACTCGGCAAGCCCGTGCTCGTGCTGCGCCATGAGACCGAGCGTCCCGAGGCGATCGAGGCAGGCACCGTGCGCCTTGCAGGCATCGAGGAGGATACGATCTTCCAGATGGCGTGCGAGCTGTTCGACGATGCGGCGGCGTATGAGAAAATGGCACACGCCGTGAACCCCTATGGGGACGGTCACACCTGTGCGCGTATCGTGCAGGCGATCGCACACCACTTCGGCCGCACGGATGAAATGCCCGAACCCTTTATAACGCAGTAAGAAAAGCGAGGTGCGGTTCTGTGCATCACAACAAACAGAAAACTGCACTCATTGCAGCACTCTGTGCGGCGGTCATGGTCGGCATGCTGGTACTCAGCTTCATTCTGTCCTCGAACCTGTTTCAGGATGATGAGATCTCCAGGATCGAACTGCCGTTTCAGAACATCAACGGTGCGCCGTCCGAGCAGACCATGGACATCGCAAAAGAAAACCTGCGCCGGATGGAGCACATCACGATCACGCCCGAAAATGTACAGGCGGTGATCGCCGTCCTCTCCCGTCCGCCTGCCTACACGATGGAAGTCACGAACACGCTCTACTGGAAGGGGGGCAGCCGTGACCTGCGATGCAGGCAGTATGTACGCGGCGGTGCATACCGCACCAATACGCTGGACGAGGCAGGGGAGGTCAAGCAGGTCAGCCTGCAATATGCCGGCAACTTCTATGCCTGGGATGCAGGCAGTAAGGCGTATTACAGCGGCCGCGCCGGTGCGCTGACCACAGATGAAACGGCGATGCTTCCCAATTATGAGACCGTGTGCAAGCTCGCGCCCCAGCAGATCGTGGAGGCTGGTCTGGTCGAGATCGACGGACAGCCCATGATCCGCGTGCTGGCGAACGAGGGCACACGCACGGCGGTGTATGTCGTATCGACTGCCACGGGGCTTTTATACCGCGCGGAGTTTTCTTCCGGCGGCGCACGCACGCAGACCGTTCAG
This sequence comes from Butyricicoccus sp., assembly GCA_029257685.1. Classification (GTDB taxonomy): domain Bacteria; phylum Bacillota; class Clostridia; order Oscillospirales; family Butyricicoccaceae; genus Butyricicoccus. Next base: position 1,627 of record JARIAV010000019.1, on the reverse strand, counting down.
ACCATGCTCGTAGAGCTGACCGCGCCCGAGCACCTGTTCCGGCTGCCCGGAGAGACCGAACCCATTTTTGAAGAACAAATTTCATAAAATAAAAGAAAAGTGACCGGCACGCCCTGTGCCGGTCATACGCTTGTTTTCATGGAGGAACCTGATGAAAAAGAACTTTTTAGGACTGTCTGACCGCGTGCAGGAGCTGGGCAGACAGGCAGAGCAGGCATTGACGCCATATTTTGCACGCATCGATGAGATCGCAGAGTACAATACCCAAAAGGTGCTTGCGGCATTTCAGGAATTCCGCGTGTCTGATACCATGTTTGCCGGTACGACCGGATACGGCTATGACGACCACGGACGCGACACCCTCGAAAAGATCTATGCAAGGCTGTTCGAGACCGAAAGTGCGCTTGTGCGCCTCGGGTTTGTCAACGGCACCCATGCGTTGTCCTGCGCGCTGTTCGGTGCGCTCGAGCCGGGGGACGTGATGCTGTCCGTCACCAGTGAGCCGTATGACACCCTGCTCAATACCGTCACCGGAGACTGCCCCGGCAGTATGAAGCGTTATGGCATCCATTACCGGCAGGTCGATCTCAAGGAGGGCAGACTGGATCTGCCTGCGATCCGCGAGGCGGCGGCTGCATCTGATGTCAAGCTGGTGTTTTTGCAGCGTTCGCGCGGATATGCCGTGCGCCAGACGCTTTCCTGTGAGGAGATCGGGCAGGCGTGCGCTGTGGTGCGTGAGGTCAACCCGCATGCGGTCATTATGGTCGATAACTGCTATGGTGAGTTCACCGAGGAGCTGGAGCCGACTCAGGTGGGGGCAGATATGTGTGCAGGCTCGCTCATCAAGAATCCGGGCGGCGGACTTGCGCCGACAGGGGGCTATATCGCAGGGCGCGCCGATCTGGTGGAGCGTGCGGCGTATCGCATGACGGCACCGGGGATCGGCGGCGAGTGCGGCTGTACGATGGGGCAGAATCGTCTGCTGTATCAGGGACTGTTCCTTGCGCCACATGTGACCGCGCAGGCGATCAAGACGGCGGTGTTCTGTGCCAAGGTCATGCAGATGCTGGGGTTCGAGGTCGATCCGGCACCCGAAGCACCGCGGTTCGATATCATTCAGACGATCGCGTTTGGTGCGCCTGAGCCGCTGCGCCGGTTCTGTGAGGGGATTCAGGCAGGCGCGCCGGTGGATTCGTATGTGACGCCTGAGCCGTGGGCGATGCCGGGGTATGACGATCCGGTCATTATGGCGGCTGGCGCGTTCGTGCAGGGGGCGTCGATCGAGTTGAGTGCGGATGCACCCATGAGGGAGCCGTATGTTTGTTATATGCAGGGTGGTTTGACGTATCCGTCGGGGAAGGCGGGGATCCTGCTGGCGGCGGAGAAGCTGATTGCATCAGGGTTTGCAAAGTAAGTTGCTTTTCTGAAAAGAGTTTTTTGGAAAACCGCAGGGTTTTCATTCCTCTTAAATGATTTGCTTGGAAAGCAAGGGGAACTTTTTTGGAATGTCCGTTGGGGTTTCTTTTCTGCTAAATAGGCTTGCTTCAAAGCAAGGGGAGAAGTGTCGCGGCCGCGCGACGGCGGGGGGAAATCTATGCTCGCACAGACTGCGGAGCGTTTGGAATGT
>JARIAV010000002.1 GCA_029257685.1 Butyricicoccus sp. | reverse complement strand
GCCTGATGTGCGGTCAGATCCGCACCATAGCCCTTCGCCGCCAGTACCGCGTTTTCCGAGGCGGGCATCCCGTCACAGGCGAACAATCCGGCGGAACGGGCACACAATCCGGTGCGTGTCTCGCCGTCCAGCGCACGGAAAATGCCCTCTGCCATCGGACTGCGGCAGGTGTTTCCCGTACAAACAAAAACGATCTGTTCCATTGTCATTCCTTCTTTACTTGGTCTCATACCAGCTGTGCCCGATCTTTGCCTCGGCTACGAGCGGAACACGCAATTCGACTGCGTGCTCCATCTCCTCGCGCAGCATAACGGAAACCCGCTCTGCCTCCGCTTCCGGCACTTCCAAAATCAGTTCATCGTGTACCTGCAAGATCAGACGCGCCGCGCTGCCCTCTTTTTTGAGCCGGTCGCTGACACGCAGCATGGCGATCTTGATGATATCTGCCGCCGTGCCCTGAATGGGCGTATTCATCGCCGCGCGTTCGCCAAACGAGCGCAGATTGAAATTCTTGGAATTCAGCTCCGGAATGGCGCGGCGGCGGCCAAACAATGTCTCTACATAGCCCTGCTCCCGTGCAGTCTGCTTGATGGATTCCATATAGTGATGCACACCAGGGTAGGTATCCAGATAGCTCTGGATAAAGGCGGCGGCTTCCTTGCGGCTGACCCCGATATCCTGCGCCAGTGAGAAATCGGAGATGCCGTATACGATGCCAAAATTGACCGCCTTACAGCTTGAGCGCATCTGTGCGGTCACGTCCTCGACCGGTACGCCATAGACCTTTGCCGCGGTCGTTGCGTGGATATCCTGTCCGGAGCGGAACGCCTCGATCATGGTCTCGTCTTCCGCGATATGCGCCAGCACACGCAGCTCGATCTGGGAATAGTCGGCATCTACCAGCACCTTTCCCGACTCTGCAATGAACATCCGGCGCAGCTCGCGTCCAAGCTCCGTGCGCACCGGAATGTTTTGCAGGTTGGGATCGACCGAGGACAGGCGGCCTGTCGCCGTGACCGTCTGCTGGAAGTGGGAATGGATCCTGCCATCGGGTGCGATGACCTTGAGCAGACCGTCTGCATAGGTGCTCTTTAATTTGGTCAGCTGTCTGTATTCCAGTACCGCCTGCACGATCGGGTGATAGCCTGCGAGCTTTTCCAGCACCTCGGCATTGGTCGAATAGCCGCTTTTTGTCTTTTTCTGCACGGGCAGTTCCAGTTCGTCGAACAGCACCGTGCCCAGCTGCTTGGAGGACTGGATATTGAACGCATGTCCGGCTGCTTCATAGATCTCTTCCGTCAGGGTCTGGATACGCGTATCCAGCTGCTGCCCGAACAGGCGGAGCTGGTCGGCATCTGCCTTGCAGCCCACGTCCTGCATTTCGGCAAGCACCGCCATGAGCGGCATTTCCATCTCAAAAAACAGGGTATCCATCTTTTGCAGCTTCAGCTGCTCCGCAGCTTCTCTATAAATATCCTGTACCGCCTGCACGCAGGCTGCCAGCATGTCGAGTGCGTCCTGCTTGCCGCCCAGTGGTGAGAATGCGTCCTCTGCTGCAAGATCGGTCTTGGGCAGTTCCTGATTCAGATACGAGAGGGTCACGCGCTCCAGATCGTATGCCGATTCGGTGGGATCGAGCAGATATGCCGCAATACTGGTATCGAACCATACGCCCTGCGCGGCATGACCAGATGCAAGCAGCTCCGTATAGATCGGCTTGGCATCGTGCATCACAAGGCGGAGCTTTCCACTGAACAGGCGTTGGATGATTTCGTCAAACGCTGCCGCCGGAAAGGCATCTGCACACAGAATGGATGCTGTGTCTGCATGGATAAGGGCAAATGCCGCAAGCTTCGGCGCGGCAAACAGGGGCACAGACTCTGCCTGTTCCAATTTTGCAAGCAGTTCCATTGCCTGTTGGAAATCAGTTATCTCCTCGCGTGGCAGCTGTTCCACGGTTTCCGGTACGCCGGTCTGACTGATGCCCAGACGGGTCAGAAAGGTCTTGAATTCCAGACGGGTCAGCAGACCATACAGGGCGTCTTCGTCTATAAAGGCTTCCGGCAGTGCCTTCATATCGATCGGGAGTGGTGCATCACGGCAGATGGTCGCGAGCCAGTAGCTGTCCTTTGCCTCCTGTTCGCCGTCCATGAGCTTATTGCGCACACCCTTCTTGATTTCAGGTGCGTCCAGATTGGCGTACACGCCTTCCAGTGTTCCAAACCGATGGAGCAGGTCGAGGGCGGTTTTTTCGCCCACGCCAGGCACACCGGAAATATTATCCGAGCTGTCGCCCATAAGTGCCTTGAGGTCGATCAGGCAGATCGGGTCGAAGCCGTATTCTTCCCGAAACATTTCCGGAGTGACATTCCGGTCGGTATCCCGTCCTGCCTTACCCGAAATCAGATGCACGGTGGTCTTGTCGCTAACGAGCTGTAAACTGTCGCGATCTCCTGTGACGATCAAACAGCTGTCGCCCTGTTCCTCTGCCTCACGGCTGATGGTTCCAATGAGGTCATCTGCTTCAAACCCTGCCAGTTCACAGCGGATTATACCCATTGCGTCCAGCACTTCTTTTAATACCGGCATC
>JARIAV010000296.1 GCA_029257685.1 Butyricicoccus sp. | reverse complement strand
GTTCATGTGGATCTTTCTGCTTTTCTTCACCTGCTCACCAGAAACGACCATGCAGGAATTCATACTGGAAGCGATCCAGCTATTTTTCGGATTCCTTGTCGTCCATGGCATCATTCTGGGCGATCATCTGCTGACCAAGCACTTTATGGCACCAGAGGAAGATCCCACGCGCGGCTGACCGCAAAACAAATCTCGATCTTATGCACCTCGGCTGGCACAGCGAGGTGCATTTTCTATGTTCGCAGCAGACAGAAAAAGTCTCCCGAAACACAGATCCTGTGAAACGGGAGACTTTTCCGCAAGTGAATCGAAATTCAGGTGTTCCTGAATTCCTGAGAGGCCTACGCGTATGCGCTCATTTGAGAAGCCTATGGGTAAGCCTTAGGACAAATTGGCTCAGCCGCGTGCTGCCATGTTCTGCTCGTACGCTTCGACCATCTTCTTGACCATCTGGCCGCCGACAGAACCTGCCTGACGGGAGGTCAGCTCGCCGTTATAACCATCCTTGAGGTTTACACCGACCTCAGCAGCTGCTTCCATCTTGAAACGATCCATTGCAGCGCGTGCTTCCGGTACTGCCATCTGATTAGAATTGTTATTCTTGCTAGCCATAATTTGTGTTCTCCTTTTCGTTTGTGTTTTTTGGGGTCGCTGATAGTATTGTGACCCATACAAACCGGAAATATAACGACCAAATTCTTCCGTTTCTTCCATGGCACGGACAAATATTTACAAAACACTGCTTTTGTTTTCCCGTGCTCTATTTTTGTTTTGATGCCGCATCCGCAGTATTTTGATCCCTCTGCTGTTTTTTGTCTGCACTTCGCCCCATTCCCCCATCCTGTTTTCGACCAGATCCCTATAAATTCTATATGTATATTTCACACAAGAAACAGGGTCTCAAACAGTGAAATTGTACAAAGTGTATAATCCCCGCTTGACAAAGGGAAAATGGAGTGTTATGTTTTTATACGAAAGGAGCGGAGAAGCCCATGAAGAAAGTAATTCACACAGGATTGGCTCCTGCTGCCATCGGCCCCTATTCACAGGCCATTGCAGTAGATGGTTTGCTGTTCACATCCGGACAGCTGCCGCTCAATCCCGAAACCGGTGCATTCCCCGAAGGGATCACCGAACAGACCAGACAATCTCTGAACAACGTCAAAGCCATTCTCGCAGAGGCCGGTGTCGGTATGGATCGCGTCATCAAGACCACCGTATTCCTGAGCGACATGGAAAACTTTGCCGCAATGAACGATGTCTATGGCACCTTCTTCCCCGAAGGCGGCTATCCGGCACGTTCTGCCGTTCAGGTTGCCCGTCTGCCCAAGGATGCCCTCGTTGAGATCGAGGTCATCGCAGCCCTGTAAAGCAAAACCCAATAGCTCGCCTTAGCAAAAGGTACTGTCCGCCAGTCGCACCCGCCGAAAATATAGGAACGTCGGCAACCGATGACCGGGGTACCTCCGAAAATGCAGGCGCACCGCGCCAAAATTATGGAGGTAATTTATTATGAAGTATCCGCTGAATGTTGAAGCTCCCAAGTCCATGACTTATGTTACCCGTAACATCCCAAATGTTACACTGGAACAGCGTGAACGCGCACTGAAAGCAACCCATTACAACGAATTTGCTTTCCCCGCTGGTATGCTGACCGTTGATATGCTCTCCGACTCCGGTACAACTGCAATGACCGATCTGCAGTGGGCAACCATGATGATGGGCGACGAGGCTTACGGACGCAACAAGGGCTATTATGTATTACTCGATACCCTCCGCGATGTATTCGAGCGCGGCGATGACCAGAAGCGTATCATCGATCTGGTCCGCACCGGCTGCGAAGACATCGAAAAAATGATGGACGAAATGTACCTCTGCGAGTACGAGGGCGGCCTGTTCAACGGCGGCTCTGCACAGATGGAACGTCCAAATACATTTATCCTGCCACAGGGACGCGCTGCGGAATCCGTTCTGTTCGAGCTGGTTCGTAAGATCTTGGGTCAGCGTCATCCGGGCAAGGTATTCACCATTCCGTCGAATGGTCACTTTGACACCACCGAGGGCAACATCAAGCAGATGGGCTCCATTCCGCGTAACCTGTACAACAAGGAGCTCCTGTGGGAAGTTCCGGAAGGCGGCAAGTACGAGAAGAACCCATTCAAGGGCAACATGGACACCGAAAAGCTGGAACAGCTGATTCAGGCAGTCGGTCCGGAAAATGTGCCCCTCGTTTACACCACGATCACCAACAATACCGTTTGTGGTCAGCCAGTTTCCATGGCAAACCTGCGTGCTTCCAGCACCATTGCACATAAGTACAACATCCCGTTCATGCTCGACGCTGCACGCTGGGCTGAGAACGCTTATTTCATCAAGGTCAACGAGGACGGCTACGCTGATAAGTCCATCTTCGAGATCGCAAAGGAAATGTTCTCCTACTGTGACGGCTTTACCGCTTCCCTCAAGAAGGACGGACACTCCAACATGGGCGGCATCCTCGCATTCCGCGATAAGGGCTACTTCTGGAAGGCATTCTCTGACTTCAATGAAGACGGCACCGTAAAGACCGATATCGGTCATCTGCTCAAGGTAAAGCAGATCTCCTCTTACGGCAACGATTCCTACGGCGGCATGTCCGGCCGTGATATCATGGCTCTGGCAGCCGGTCTGTATGAGTGCGGACGCTTCGATTACCTCGACGCGCGTGTAAAGCAGTGCGAATATCTGGCACAGGGCTTCTACAAGGCTGGTGTTCCGGTCGTTCTGCCGGCAGGCGGTCACGGTGTTTACATCGATGTCGATCGCTTCTTTGACGGCAAGCGCGGTCATGAGACCTTCGCAGGCACTGGCCTGTCCATCGAACTCATCCGCCGCTACGGTATCCGCGTATCCGAGCTGGGCGACTTCTCCATGGAGTACGACCTCAAGACACCGGAGCAGCAGGCTGAGCTCTGCAACGTCGTTCGTTTCGCAGTCAACCGCAGCCAGCTTTCGCAGGAGCATCTCGATTATGTCATCGCCGCTGTTGCAGAGCTGTATAAGGATCGCGAGACCATCCCGAATATGAAGATCACATTCGGTCATAAGCTGCCAATGCGTCATTTCCATGCATTCTTGGAGCCATACGCAAACGAATGATCCTTGTTCCTCTCCGTTACTTATGGAATAACGTGCACTTCCTTTAGCGATGCAGTATCGTTAAAGTAAATTAAGAAAAATCGCCCACGGACAATTAAAAAGTTCGTGGGCTTTTTTCATTCACCAAGAGAAGCACAAAGTAGAGGAACAACGTCTGAGAGCAAAAGAAAGAAAGATGGATCATTATTCAAGAATAGCGAACTCCCTTTCCGGCAGAACTGTCATCTAGTTTGTGCATAAAAAAGGGGTGTCATTATGGCAAATCATAACGCAACAAACACTGCGGCAGCGCAGCGTGATTCCTGGCAATCAAAATGGGGCTTTATCCTCGCGTGTATCGGCTCGGCGGTCGGTATGGGCAATATCTGGCTTTTCCCCAGCCGTGTTGCAAAATATGGCGGCGCTTTTCTGTTGGCATATTTCATTTTTGACATCTTGATCGGCTTTTCGGGTGTCATCGGCGAAATGAGCTTTGGACGTGCAGCACGTTCCGGCCCTGTCGGTGCATTTGAAAAGGCGTGTGCCTCCCGCGGCAAGGGAAGCCTCGGCGCAAAGATCGGTTTGCTCCCCATGGCGGGCGCACTGGCTCTTGCCATCGGCTACTCCGTTGTTGTCGGTTGGATCTTTAAGTATACGTTCGGTTCTTTCACAGGCTCTGCGCTCGCGCATGGCTCTGATATTGGCGATGTTGGCGGATATGCGGCGGCATTCGAAAGCACAGCGACCGCATTCGGCAACAACGGCTGGCTGATCTTTGCCCTCATCATCACCTTTGCCATCATGGTACTTGGCGTTGCAGGCGGCATCGAAAAAGCCAACAAGCTCATGATCCCACTGTTTTTCCTGATGTTCCTCGGCCTTGCGATCTATGTCGGATTCCAGCCGGGCGCATCCAATGGTTACAAGTGGATGTTCACCATCGACCCTGAGATCCTGTGCAATCCTATGATGTGGGTCTATGCACTGGGTCAGTCCTTCTTCTCCCTGTCTCTGGCAGGCAACGGCACCGTCATCTACGGCTCCTATCTGCCGGATAAGGAAGATATCGTCAGCTCTGCATGGCAGGTCGCACTGTTCGATACCCTTGCTGCAATGCTTGCAGCACTCGTCATCGTACCTGCAATGGCAGCAGCCGGAACCACGCAGTTTGACGGCGGCCCCGGTCTCATGTTCATCTATCTGCCAAATATGTTCGCAGCCATGCCCGGCGGTCATATCGTTATGATCGTATTCTTCCTCGCGGTCCTGTTCGCAGGTCTGACGTCTCTTGTCAACCTGTTTGAAGCACCGATCGCAACCTTGCAGGACAATCTGCATTTCAGCCGCGCAAAAGCCGTTGTGACGATCGCCGTTGTTGGTGTCGTCGTTTCGGTTTGCATCCAAGGCATCGTGGCACAGTGGATGGACTTCGTATCCATCTATATCTGCCCGCTCGGTGCCGGTCTTGCAGGCATCATGTTTGCATGGGTCTGGGGCAAGGACGCTGTTGAAGACGCAGTCTCCCTCGGACGCACGAAGCGCATCGGCGGTTGGTACTATCCGCTTTATAAATACGGCTTCTGCATCCTGACCCTTACCGTATTTGTACTGGGTATCGTCTGCGGCGGTATCGGCTGATCTATCACACAGCCTTTCACAAAGACACACCATAACGTGTCAAAAGTTCCGGCGAGAAGCTCTGCTTCTCGCCGGATTTTTTCTATGCCGATATCAACTTGCCTGCTCCGTCATCTGTTCCAGAGCATCATAATCGAGCTTCCCTGAAACGACGGTATACAAAAACGGATTTTTTCTGATACCATGTTCCGAATTCACGATAAAATTGTTCCAGCCGTCCGCCTCGTTCCCATCCGTTAAATAGATCGTAACACGCAAGTTAAAGCCCGAACCCACAGGCGAGAGCTCCGATCTTTTCACTTTGACCGCATTAAAATTTTGAAGGATGTGCGCAAGCTGCGCCTTCTCTGTAATATGCGCTGCTCTGCCTGTATTTCCGTTGAATATTACGATTTCTTTCACCTCATCCGGCTCCAGATCCACAAAGTCAATGGGGGCCGCATACCAGACAGTGAAACCCACTAAGAAAACAAGTACAATCCCTGCTGCGATCATCAGCTTTCGTTTCATACCATCGACACCTCCTGATACATCCGTCTGCTTGATCCGTGTGCTTCCAGTGGTTAGCTGAATTATAGCATAAAACGATATGTAAATCCATATCGATCCGTGAATCGAATAAAAAGACCATGAGACCGAAAAAATCAGTCTCACAGTCTTTTCTGTTCTGTATATCTTGAATCTTACACTTGTGCGATCTCGTTTCGCTTCCATTCCTCCAGATACTTCGCATCCAGTCTCTTCATGGTTTCCGGAGACAGGGCACGCTGAGCAAATGGATATACTGCATTGTTTTCCTTATAGATATGCCGACGGATCAAATGGACATACCCCATCGCCTGTGCCAAAATTTCCAGCTTATTTTCTGGTGTCCGCTCCTTTTCGTAGGATTCCACCGCAGTTTCCAGCTCTCCTACATACATACGCCCCATATCATGCTCAACGAGCATTCCATGCCGAATGGCAGGGACAGCCGCCTGCCCAATTTCCTCAAGCATCGCATGAAACAGCAGTTCTTCCTCTTTTTTGTGGTGCTGTTCATCCGCATAGGTCCGAATAAATGCGATATCTTCCCGAAATGCATCTGCGCAAAATTCGTTTTCTTCCATCAGCGCAATGCATCTCTGTTCTAATTTTTCTGAAAAACGAGAGATCTCTTCATGCTCTTTGAGCAATGCTTCGATCAGCATAGCCTCATACCTCCCCAATCATCAGCTTCAAATCGTCCTCGACCGTTCCGATGCCTGCAATACCAAAATTCTCCACGAGAACATTTGCAACATTTGGAGACAGGAACGCAGGCAGGGTCGGCCCTAGATGAATCTTCTTGACCCCCAAGTGCAGCAGTGCCAGCAGGACAATGACCGCCTTTTGCTCATACCACGCAATGTTATAAACGATGGGCAGATCATTGATATCCGCAAGCCCAAAGACTTCCTTGAGCTTGAGCGCGATCACCGCCAGTGAATACGAGTCATTGCACTGTCCGGCATCGAGCACACGCGGGATGCCGTTGATATCGCCCAGCTCCAGCTTGTTATACTTATACTTTGCACAGCCTGCGGTCAAAATCACCGTATCCTTGGGCAGTGCCTTTGCAAACTCTGTGTAATAGCTGCGGCTGCCTGCACGACCATCACAGCCTGCCATGACAACAAACTTGCGGATCGCACCACTCTTGACTGCATCGACCACCTGATCGGCAAGTGCAAGCACCTGATTGTGTGCAAAGCCGCCTACGATCTCTCCGGTCTCCAGCTCGGTGGGCGGCGGACACTGCTTTGCATGTGCAATGAGTGCCGAAAAATCCTTATGCCCTGCATCGTCCGCATCGATATGCTTGCAGCCAGCAAATCCAACCGCACCCGTGGTATAGATCCGATCCTGATAGCTTGCCTTGGGCGGCACAAGGCAATTCGTCGTCAGCAGTACCGGCCCCTGAAAAGCCTCGAACTCCTCCTTCTGCTTCCACCATGCATTTCCATAGTTACCCACAAGGTGTGGATATTTCTGGAACGCCGGATAATAATGTGCTGGAAGCATTTCGGAATGGGTATAAACGTCAACGCCTGTCCCTGCGGTCTGTTCCAGCAGCATCTCCAAATCATGCAGATCGTGACCGGAAACAAGGATCGCTGGATTCTTTCGCACGCCCAGCTTAACCTTTGTAAGCTGTGGGTTTCCATACGCACCGGTATTTGCCGCATCCAGTGCCGCCATCACCGTCACACCATACTTTCCTGTTTCCATGGTCAGTGCAATCAGTTCCTCGACACCCAAGCTGTCATCTCTTGTCTTTGCCAGCGTTTCCTGCAAGAAACGATCGATCTCCTCATGATAGGTGCCGTATGCATTGATATGGTGATTGTATGCCGCCATCCCCTTGAGTCCATAGGTAATCAGCTCACGCAGGCTGCGGATATCGGCATCCTGTGTCTCGCACACGCCGACGGTCTTTGCCTTCTCCTGCCAATCGCCTGTACCATCCCAGAATACGGGAGCCTTGGACAGCTTTGCCGCAAACTCACTGGTACAGGCAATGGTCTGACGCACACGCTGTTCAATCACTGCATCATCAAAATTTGCATTTGTGATGGTTACAAACAGGTTTTCTGTCACCAGTGTATCGACTGCCGTTGGGATGCTCTCCCCTGCGGCGCGTACCTGTACCAGAACCTGACACAGCTCTCGCGTTACATAGATAAGCAGATCCTGTAAATTTGCAGTTTCGGCTTTCTTTCCACATACACCGGCATGGGTACAGCCTGTGCAGCCCGCGGTTTCCTGACACTGGTAGCAAAACATTTTTGTATTCATAAGGGTTTTTCCTTTCTCGCATCATCAGTTTCTCGAACTGTTCTGATTATACGGAAAGATGGAAAAACAATATGTTAGATTTGTAACCAAACAAAATTTTTCTGCTCTTTTTTAAGAGCCTCTGTTCTTGAGCTGACAGATGCCCTGTGTCATCGTTCCCATCGGACAATAGACACACCAGGAACGCGGCTTATAGAGCAGCATCGTGATGAGTCCAAGCACGGTCGAGGTCAGCATGACGCTGTAAAACCCAAAGGCAAACTGTGCCACCCAAGGTGCAACGGCAGCTGTACTTCCTGCCGCAAAATGCCACGGAAGGCGGAATGTCCAGAGCAGCGTGACCACTTCACGCAGGCTGGAAACGTCCGCAAATACCAAATAGGTTGCAAACAGCATATTGAAAAACATGACCATAAAGAAGGTCAGGAAGCCATAGCGGAACCATTTTTGCTTGAGGAACTTGGGTACATCCTTACCGCGTGACAGCTTGAATTTTGTGCCCAGCAGCTCAAACAACTGCCCGCGTCCGCAGTAGCGGTTACAGTAGCTTTTGTTGCCGTTGACGATGGCAATGATCAGCGGAATGAAAAAGCATAAAAGTCCCAGCCATGCAAACAAAATATTGAAAAATCCAAGGATCAAATAAGCGGCCGAGACGATCCAAAGATAATCATACCATTTTTTCTGCTTCTTCATGTGTTTTCCCTCTCCATCATTGTAATCACGCTTGCCGGACATGTTTTGGCACACAGGCTGCATCCAATGCATTTCTCTTGGTCTACTCTGGCATAGATGCCGTCTGGTACGCCGATCGCTCCACGGGGACAAACCTTTGCACAGGCTCCGCAGGAGACGCACAGGCTTGTATCTACCATTGCATAACGCTTCATCGTATCCACCTCTCTCGAATTTTTTTCAGTATAACAAAAGTAAGGTGTTCTTTTCTGTGACCGTGTCACCTTGACAAAGAGATTTTTCATCCTACACAACCGGAAATATAATCGAAAATCTGTAGGATTTTCATTTCTGCTAAATCAGATTTGCCTTGGAAAGCAGGGAAGCGTTTCGCGCCAGCGACGGCGAGGGAACTCGATGTTCGTGCATACTGCGGAGTGTTTGGAAATCCGTTCGGTTTTCTTTTCTACTAAGAAATTTTTGCTCCAAAGCAAAGGGCAACGTGTCGCGGCCGCGCGACTGCGAGGGAACTCGATGTTCGCACATACTGCGGAGTGTTTGGAAATCCGTTCGGTTTTCTTTTCTGCTAAAAAAGATTTGCTTCAAAGCAAAAGCAACGTGTCGCGGCCGCGCGACGGCGGCATAAGGACTATAACCTTGCGGTTCTTGTCCTTATGAATCCAACACTCCCCCTCCATTCGGTTTACCTTGGTGCTGCCGAAAGGGTGTGAAAGTATGAGCTCCGCCACGGGCGGGTCTTCCGCGGTCGGATTCTTTCCGCGAAGTGCCCCAAGGGTGTGAATGTATGAACTCCGCCGCAGGGCGGGTCTTCTTCAGCCCTTTTACAAATTGGTGCGGTGCAGGATCTTTCAGGTAAGCAGAAAGGAAAAGTATGTGCAGAGCTTTGCAGGCAATCGGCAAAGCAAGCGTGACACTTCCCTGACCAGCCCCTCCATGAACGCTCGCGTGAACGTTGCCCAGCACCCAAAGCAGGCGCAATGGACGTTCGAGCATACACCACCAGCAGAAAGAATCCGCAGCATTGGAACAGTCCGACCAGTGCGCACACTGGTCGGCTCGTTCCAGATGCGGTAACGCAGCAACTCCCACAAAACAACGAAAACCTTCCTGTAAAAATGCAAAGAAGGTTTCCAGTCCTGTATATGCAAACAACGCAGAAACAGATTTTATAATTGCAGAAACAATAAGCAGCAAACAAGGCTCGATAAAACCCGCCTTGTGGCGGAGCTCATACATTCACACCCTTGGGGCACTTCCGCAGAAGCGAACCGACCTCGCAAGACCCGCCTGTGGCGGAGGTCATACTTTCACACCC
>JARIAV010000283.1 GCA_029257685.1 Butyricicoccus sp. | reverse complement strand
TCCTTGATTGCCTGTACGGCTTCCTGAATACTCAGGTATTCCACATTGCCGCCGCCGATCGTGCCCATATAAGAGCCATCCGCAAAGACAGCCATCTTTGCACCACTGCCGCGCGGCGTAGAGCCTGCACTGTCTATCACACTCACCAGTACAAAGCTCTCTCCCGATCCCAGACGCGCTCTGAGATCCTGAAAAAAATGGATCATCGAAATCAACCTTTCTGTCCGTCATTCCCCTTTGAAGGTGGATCTTGCGAGCAGCTCCTTTGCTTCCTCGTCTGTCAGGGTATACCGCCAGAACAGCTCATAAAAATCCTTTGTTTCCTTTATCATATCATACGGATACCGCTCTGGATAGAGCAGATTTCCCAGCCAGCGCACACCGATGATACGGTTGACAGAAGGCGGCTCGGTCAGCCAGTTGTATGGCTCAGAGGGGATCTCGTAATATTTTCCCTCCTGAATCGCCTTGACACCGCTCCAATTCTTGTCATCTGCTACGGTATCATAGGGCGCACCTGCGCTGAACACGATGACATCGGGCTGTGCCACCATCACCGTCTCCATGCTGATGGTATTGCCACCGCCCTTGTTGCTGACCTCATCGACCTCAATGGCATTGTCTGCGCCAACAAGCTCGATCACCGCAGAATGGATCGAACCCTTTGCATTGACATCCAGTCCGGTCTCGCCCGTGCCGAACATCACAGAAACGCGTTCCTCCTGCGGGATCTTTGCCGCGATGTCCTGTGTGGTCTGTACCGTCTCATCGATATATGCCGCGAGCTGCTCCGCTTGCTCCTGTACCCCGAACAGCTCACCCAGCTTTCGATATGCCTCCGCAAAGTTATCCAGATTTGCCTCAATGAAAATGGTTGGGATCCCCGTCTGCTCCTGGATCCTGTCCATATCCTCCTTGTGTCCCTTCTTCATGTCGCCCATATCAATGATGACCTGTGGCTTTGCTGCAATCAGGGCTTCCAGATTCAGGCTTGCATTCTTACCATAGAACTGTCCAAACTCCGGCAAATTATAATATTTCTCCGGAATATACTTCTTTTGCGCCTTTCCCGGTGTCTTGCCCCATCCGACCAGATGGTCAGGCACCAAGGTATACAGGATCATCTGTGCAGAGGTCCCGCTCGGCGCGATCTGTGTCAGTTCTTCCGGCAGCACGACCTCACGGCCGGTCGAATCTGTGACCGTCATCGTTCCATCCGTATTGTGTGTGATCCATGTGCTTTCCTGCTTCTGCTCGGTCTGCGCAGGCTGACCATCTGCCTGCTCATGGTTCTGCGGCTGGCAGCCCATCATGCTTACAGCAAGAACTGCCGCCAGACCAAGTGCGATCCATTTCTTCTTCATATTCATTCTCCTATTCTAAAATTTTTATTTTCCAAACAAAAAATCGTCACAGGCTTTGCGATCGGCAAGTACCATTCATATTTGCCGGACGGATCTTTCCCCAGTTGGTTTTCGATCCATGCAGCGCCCCGTTCTTCCCCTCCATAAAGGGCGGCAAAGCGTTCGGCATCCGCGCGGCTCAGGAAAGGCTGCCCCAGCTCCAGATCCAGTTGGGTCTCCTCGTAGGCGATGCCGTGTGCCTGCATCCACGCGGCTGCCATATCCGCCGTCTCGCGCCAGGTACATTCCCCATCCTTGGAAAACAAATGCCTGCTGCTGCGTCCTTTGATGATATACAGCCGTCCCTTGCACAGCCGCCGTGCAATTTCTATGATCTGCTCCATCCTGCCAAAATAGCAGAACACCATAGCATCATAGGGCGCGGTCTCCCATGTATGGATATCCGCATGGATCGGACGGATATTGGGCTGCTCTGCGCAGTTCCTGCGCAAGATATCCAGTGCCTCCTCCGAAACGTCCACAGCTTCGACGTCTCCTGCATATTCTGCCAGCGCAAGCGACAGATAGCCAAGGCCACAGCCTGCATCACAGATCCGGTCGTGCTTCCCCAAATGTGTCCCGATCTGTTCTGCAAGCGTCTGATAGTATCGCGTGTGCTGTGCCGCGCGATCCATGTAGCCGACCATCCCCTCATTCCACTGAAACATGTGTCCCCTCCAATCTGCTCAGCTCCGGCATCATAAAACAAGTTCCATTGTCTGTACAAAAATGTACTTCTACATCATAGAGCGCGCGGACAAGCTCCGGTGTCATGACCTCTCCCACCGCACCGGCAGCCAAGACCTTTCCGCGGTCGAGGGCGATCACCTCGTCTGCAAACCAGAGGGCGTGCTGTGGATTGTGTGAGGAAATCAGGACAGACAACCCTGCCTGACACAGCTTTTTGATCTGCGTCAATACCTTGAGCTGGTTTCCATAGTCCAGACTCGCGGTCGGCTCATCCATCAGAAGCACCTTGCCCTGCTGTGCCAGCGCACGCGCCACCAGAACGAGCTGCCGCTCGCCGCCGCTCAGCTGCACGAATTCTTTTTGGGCAAGCTGCGCAATGCCCATGCGCTCCAGTGCTTCGTGCGCGATCTGTTCATCCGCCTTCGAGGGCGCAGAAAACAGACCCGTATACGCACTGCGTCCCATGAGCACCACCTGCTCCACCGGATAGGAAAAGACCGGATTGCACGCCTGCGGCACATACGCCGCATACTGTGCCAGTTCCTTGATGCTATAGGTATGGCTTGGCTTGCCGCCTAGCCGAACTTCTCCCTTTTGTGGGGACAGATGCCCCAAAATACAGCGACACAGCGTACTTTTTCCCACGCCGTTGTGTCCCAGCAGGAATGTCATGCAGCCCGGCTTGATGGAGCAGCTCACGTCCTGCAATACGGCATGTGACCCATAAGAGAAACACAGGTGATCCACTTCGATCATGCGCTTTTCCCTCCCTTTAACAATAGATACAGGAAAAATGGTGCCCCAACAAACGCCGTCAGAATCCCAATGGGCACTTCACTGGTCGATAAGGTACGCGCGAGGTTATCGACCAGCAGCAGGAAGCTGCCGCCCATCAGGGCCGCGGCAGGTAAGAGGTGCTTAAAATCATTGCCCGCATATTTCCGCGCAAAATGTGGGATCACCAGTCCCACCCAGCCGATCATGCCACTGACCGAAACGCTGACCGCCGTCATGAGGGTCGCACATACGATGATCCAGAGGCGCAGCCGCCTGATGTTGACACCGAGCGCACGCGCTTCATCCTCGGCAAGGGTCGCCACATTGAGATGCCAGCGCAAAAGAAAGAGAGGGAGCATTCCCAACAGGATCACCGGCGCAAGGAACAGCAGATCCTGCCGGCGAATGGATGCCAGACTGCCCATGAGCCAATAGGTGATCGCCGGAAGCTGCTCCGTTGGGTCTGCAACCAGTTTCAGGAAGGAGGTCGCAGCAGATGCCAGCGACCCCACCATGATGCCTGCAAGGATCAGCCCCATCGAGAGACTGTTCTTATGCTGTGCCGCAATCAAACATACCAAACCAACGGAAAGCAGACCAAATACAAAGGACAGTCCCGTGATCCCCACATAGCTTGCCCCCATCAGGATGCCAAGTGCTGCGCCAAACCCTGCCCCAGCAGAGGTGCCCAGCACATCGGGCGAAACCATCGGGTTCTGAAACATCCCCTGATACACACTGCCTGAAACTGACAATGCCGCTCCGATGAGTCCTGCCGCAAGGATACGCGGAAAGCGAACATTCATCACAACGATCTCCATGGAGGCATCCCATGTTTGTTCCACCGGAAAAATCTTGGATAAGAAGATCTTCACGACCTCCGAAACCGGAACACCATATACGCCAATGGAAAAAGAGACAAAAAAACAGCCCAAAAACAGAAGCAACAGGAGCAGCAAGCGTGCTCGAATAGGTTCTCTTTTTGTGCCTTGTACCATACCTGCCATAATCCACCCCAATTTTCGATCGTCACTGAGGTCATTATACCATTATATTTTCAAAGAGACAACGCTTTTTTGGCTATTTGGTAAATTCTGCATTTTCTCTTGCAAATCCTGTAAAACCATCTTATCCTATTGCTATATCCCCCTGAACAATCACAATGAGGTATCAAGATCCTATGAAACATATTTTTTTGACCGGAGCCATCCAATGCGGCAAAAGCACACTCATTCAATCTATCCTTCATCAAGGCGCAGAAAAACTCGTCCCTGTCGGCGGCTTTCTCACCTATTTCACCAGCCGTGACGCACAAAAGACCTTATATCTGGGAAATGCCGCCATCTATGCGTCCCTGCTCAAAACGACTGCACCCCCCGCACTCTCCCCCCTGCATTTACACCATGCCCTGCAAGATGCTGCACTTTTTCCCTGTGTGGCGGCAGAGTTCGACGGGATGACACGCCCCAAACTGCATTTGGATGCGTTCGATCGCTATGGACGCGCCTGCATCGAGGAGGGCTTGGCGCGTGCGGATACGCTGTCCCGCGATCCCTCTGTTCGTCCCATTTTGGTTTTGGATGAATGCGGCTATTTAGAATCCCATGCCGCCGCCTTTCAGCAGTCTGTCCTGCGTGCATTGGATACCCCCGTCCCCATTTTGGGCGTTGTGCGTCAGATGGCCGCGCCTTGCTGGCTGGATGCCGTCCGCAATCACCCTGACACGGTACTGGTTTCTGTCACGGAGGAAAACCGCGATGCACTTGTATCCGAGCTTACCAGCCACTTCTTATCCTGCCTTTGACAAAACGAACGCCGGCAATCCTCTTTGAAAAAGGAACTTTTTACAAAATTTTCCCGTCTATATAGATATCTATAGCAGAAAGGACGGGATCGATATGAAACCAACAATCCAATTTCTTTTTACAACTGCCATTCTCCTCACGCTCACCGCCTGCGGCGCGACCGGTGACAGTCCCCCACAGGTTTTTGATGCACCGCCGCGTTTGACCATATCTACAAACAATATCAAGTTCACCGCCCCAAGTCCGTCTGCAAACTGGTCTTATGAACAGGCAGATGGCACGATGCAAAATACCGTGATCTGCGGAGAGCCCCCACTGAATATGCAAGAGGATCTTCCCTCTTTTCCTCTCCTCCTGACCGATGTGACTGCTGCACTGGACTTTGAAGTTCCACCGGATACCCTCCGCGCTGTATGCTGGTCAGCCGAACATTGGAAAGACCCCGAAGCATCGCCTGTACCTGTTTTTATAGAAGATGGGGAATTGCTCTTACGCAGTGGGGCATATATCTATGAGATCCATGCAGAATGGACACAGGCAGAAAAATATGGCGGCGAGGCCTCTTATAGCTTTTACACGACTCTGAACGAAGAGGAGCTTGTTGCCGACCCTCTGATAGGATCCTGACGATAAAAAAAGTATCGCGTGTGTGCGATACTTTTTTATTTCCTCTTTAGATCGGCTCATACCATGCAGGCGGTTCACAGGGAAGAAAGCCGCGAAAATCGCGCATGGCACGCACATAATTCTCCTGCATCTTCCCGATCATATTTTCTCCGAACGGGATCGCCCACAGGATCTGCTCTATCGTTCCATACGCCGTTTCATACGCGAATGCTTCCCAAAATTCATCCGGCGGATCGCCGCGAAAATACCCATGCAGCTGACCATTGACAAACGCCGTGCTGCAGGGAGCGGAAAACGCCTGTGCACGCTGAAAATCCTGCCAGCGATCGCCCACGCAGCGTCTGTCAAAATCGATCACGGCGAGGTTGCCCTCTGGTGTCAGCACGAGATTCTCCAAACGAAAATCTCCATGCAGACCCACGATGCGTTTGGGCTGTGTCACGTGCTCTGCAATAAAAATCAGCACGCTGTCATCTCCAGCCATACGATGGCGGCTGCTCATATAGTTCAGGATGGTGCGCTTGCGGCGTTGTACCAGTCCCTCTGCGGCTGCCAGCTCACTTGGTTCCAGCATCACGCTATGCATCGCCGCGAGGGCGCGTCCGGCTTCCTGACCAAAGCGATACTGCTCACTCTCCGGCATCCCGATGATCTCATGGGACAGCAGCTCCCCCTCGACCCAGCCGAGGAGCTGATAGACGCGCCCATGATGCATCCCGCAGTCAATGGTTTTTGGGGTGACGAATCCCATTCCCTGACAGCGCTGCACAAAGGCAAATTCGCCGTATTTTCGCTTGGGATCGGCATCACTCGACGCGCGCAGAAACAGATGCTCCCCTGTGTGGGTATAGATCTCATATTTTTCATCCGTACCCCAGCCCTCACGCACAGGCAGGATCTTTCTCCAGTTTTCCGTTCCCGGCAAGCCTCTGAGCCATGCCCGATCGCTCATCTTGCCTCGCATACATCCATCCCCTGCATCAATAGATCTACCAGTGCCTCCGTTGAGATATCATATCTTTTGAACAGTGTTCCGGGCACAGAAGTCAGCAGCGCCGCCACGACTACGGGATCGGTCCCCGCGCGGATCTCTCCTGCATCGCGTGCACGCCGCACGGCCTCCAGCACCATCGTATACAGCTCGGTCTGGTAGCGACGCCCGATCTCGTCGATAAGGGTCATGGACGAATTTTCCCGAAAAATATTGAAAAACTTCTGCCCGATCTGTGCCATCAATGTTGTGAGGAACCGCATATAGTTGACCAGTTTCTGCCGAAATGGCACATCATCCTCTAAGATCGCACGCATTTCACGCTTTGCCTGCTCCGCCGTCTGCTCTCCGACCGCGGTAAACAATGCCGTTTTAGAGGGAAAATATTCATAGATCGTAGATTTTCCGATACCGACACGAGCAGCGATCGAATCCATGCGCGCATGATCGAATCCATTCTGGCAGAATTCTTCTGCCGCTGCATGCAAGATCGCAAGCCGACGGCGGCTGCGAATGTCCTGTCTTTCCTCCATCTTGAACTTCCTTTCCAAATTCTCTTACCGCGCCAGATCCGGTTCTTTTTTGCCATGCCGTCCGCTGATCCGCTGCGACATACTGTCAATGAGCGAATAATAGACGGGAGTAAACAACAGGGTCACGATGGTAGATACCACCATGCCCGTGATCATGACCACCGCCATCGGCTGCATCATTTCCGAGCCCTCCGCCTTGGAGAAGATCATGGGCAGAAGTCCCAAGATCGTTGTCAGCGTGGTCATCAAAACCGGACGCACGCGGCGCGGACATGCATTGAGTATGGCTGTATCTTTATCCTCGCCCCGTCCGCGGCGTATATTGATATAGTCGATCAGTACGATCGATGCATTTACAACCGTTCCTGCCAGCATGATAATTCCAATCAGGGCGATCATGGAGACCTTACTGCCCGTGAGGGGCAGACCCACCAGAGAGCCCAGCAGACCGATCGGCAGGATCATCATAATGATGACCGGCATCACAAAGGATTCAAACTGGCTCGCCAGCACGAAATATACCAGACCCAGTGCGACGACAAGGGCATACGCCAGCCGTCCGAAGGTCTCGATCATCTCCTGCATCTCGCCGCCCGTCTCATAGCTGATGCCTTCCGGCAAGGGGAAGGTGTCCAGCACTCCCTGCACCGCTGCACTCATCTGTGCCGTCGAGACCGTTTCATCTGCGCTGCCCGTGATGGTGACCGTGCGGCTCTGGTTCAGGCGATTGATCGCCTGCGGTGCAAGCACGGTGTTGACCTCTGCCACCAGACTGAGCGGCACTGCGCCGCCTGCCTGTGTGGGGATCATGACACTGCGCAGGGCATCCAGACTGCTTCCGGCACGCGTGTCTCCCTTTACATTGACCGTGATCTCCTGCCCATTCACCTTGAGCTGGGTCGCAGCCTGACCGGAAAGCTCTCCGCGCACCGCCTGCCCAATGGCTGCCGCTGTCAGACCGAATCGAGAGGCGTTTGCACGCTTGAGTGTGATCTCGACCTCCGGAACCTGCTTGGATGCCGAGGACGATACCTCGACGGCACCGGGCAGTGCTGCCAGCTGTTCGGTCAGATCCTCCGCCGTCTGTGCCAGCAGGCCGGTATCCGCGCCGCGCAGGGTGACGGAAATGGCTTCGCCCGTCATTGCGGACATATTCATCGTACCCGATGCCGTGACCGCGATCTCCGCCCCTGCCAGATCCTGCACCTTCTGCCGCAGGGCGGCGGCAACCTCCTGCGTACTGCGCTTGCGCTCGCTTTTGGGCACGAGCTTCAGCGTGACTGCGGCGGTATCCGCCGTTGCAGTGGTGCTGAGTGATGCACCACCCGTACTATAGTAAATGCTGTCGATCTCAGGCACTTCTGCAAGGGCGATCTCTACGACCTGATCGGACATCCCGGCAATATCTGCAAGTTCCGAGCCGACCGGCATTTCGATCTGTACATCGACCATGCTTTCATCCATCTCCGGCATGAGCTCCGCACCCGTCAGCGAAATGGATACCACAAAGCCCGCGATCATCCCCAGCGAAATGAAAACGGCTGTTTTTCGATGTGTAATGAAATATTCCAGCAGCGCCTTGTATCTGCGCATCATAGGCCGTTCCGCAATATCGTGCCCCATGTCGGGTATCTTGCGCTGCTTGCCGCGATCGAGCAGCATATAGCACAGGAGCGGCACGAGCGTCAGCGCAATGAGCAGCGATGCAAAGAGCAGCGAACAGATGGTGATACAGAATTCACGGAACATCATGCCCGTCAGCCCGCCGGACAAGCCAATGGGCAAAAACACGGCAACGGTTGTGAGTGTCGATGCCGAAATGGAGAGTGCGACTTCCTTTGTACCGGCTACACACGCTTCCGCACGCGATGCGCCGTCCAGCCGATAGCGGAAGATATTTTCCAGTACGACGATCGAGTTATCCACGATCATACCGACACCCATTGCGATGCCGCCAAGGGACATCATGTTCATCGTGATGTGCATGACCTGCATGATGAGGAATACCGAGATGATGCAGATGGGCATGGAAAGCGAGATCACGACCGTTGCGCCGATATCGCGCAGGAATACAAACAGTACGACTGCCGCAAGCAGTACACCGAACACGATATTCTGTATGACGGAATCCACCGTCATATTGATGGAGTCGCTTTGATCCATGAGCAGGGTCCAGTCTAAGTTCGGAAGCTCCGCTGTCACCGCATTGAGTGCTTTTTTGGCACGCTCTGCAACTTGCAGCGTATTGACATCCGATTGCTTGTTGACCGCAATGGTCAGACAGGGTTCGCCTCCGATCTTTGCGATCGTGGTCTGTTCCTTGGGCGCCAGAAATACGTCCGCCACCTCTGCCAGACGCACAGTACCACCTGTGGGCAGTGGGATCAGGCTGTCCCCAACCTCGGAGACCGAGGCATATTCGCCATCGGTGCGCACGGAAAAGCTCTGTGCGCCCGATTGCACGGTTCCGGCAGGGAGCGCAATATTCTCTGCGCCCAAAATCTGTGCAATATAGGAAACCGACATGCCGTAGCCTGCCAGACGCTCGGCTTTGGTCGCTACGACGATCTCATTTTCATAACCGCCTGCCAGATCGACCGAGGCCACGCCATCGATACGCTCCAGTGCAGGGCGGATCTCATCCTCCGCGATCGCTTGGAGCGCGGCAAGATCCGCGCCCTTGAGCCCGACGGTCAAAACCGGTATGGAGTCCACATTCATGGTCATGGTCGTGGGTGGGTCTGCATCCTCCGGCAAAAAGCCCTTGATGCGATCCAGACGATCACGCAGATCGACCATCGCCTCATCCATATTGGTTCCGTCCGCAAAGCGGATCATGACCATCGAGGAGCCTTCCGCCGAAAGCGACTGGATCTCATCCATACCGGCAACGCTCGCACTTGCCGATTCGATCGGCTTCGTGACCATGTTTTCCACTTCCTGCGGCCCTGCATTGGAATAGGTCGTATACACGACCGCCATGGGAAGCTCCATATCCGGCAGCATCGCAAGCGGCAGGGACGCAAATCCCATGATGCCAAATACTACGACCAATACATACGCCATAATGGTCGTGACCCTATGCTTCAGACAAAAGTCTGCAATGTTCATGGATTTGCCCCCTCAGGCTGTGTGCTCGGTGTCCCCTCCAGCTCCGGATCGCCCTTTGGCTGCTCCTGCGGTGCCGGCTTTTCTGCCGGTTTGGTCTCAGGGATCGGGATCGGTGTGCTTTCCGGCTGGCTCTCTGTGTCCTCCGCAGGCTTGGTGCGGTCTGCCACGACGCGCACCTCTGCGCCATCGGTCAGATAGCTCTGCCCCTTGACGACCAGCTTCTCCGCACCGGACAGACCGGACAGGATCTCGGTCACACCATTGCCCACGACACCCGGCTCGACTGCGATCTTACGCGCGATGTGATCGCTGACGGTGAATACATAGCTCTGTGCGCCATCGGTCACGATCGCATCGGAGGGGACGGTGATGGCATCCCTGCGCTGGTTGGTAAAGAATACCACCTCGGCAAACGCCCCGATGGGATATTTTACATCGAGCAAGGTATAGAGCCGTACCTCATAAAGCGCGGTCTGTGCGCTGGCAGCCGGTGCCACGCTTGCGATCATCGCATTGAAGGGTTCATTGGATACGGCAGGAACGGTCACCTTTGTGACCTCCCCCACCTTGATCTGACTGAGCAGCTGCTCGGACACCTGCACGGAAACGCGCGTGCGTCCCCCCTCAGCAATGGTGATGGCAGGGCCGGACGGTGCCGCCACGCCGCCGGCTGTGATATTGACGCCGACGATCAAGCCGTCACAGGGTGCGGTCACGGTCGCCGCGGCAACCTGTGCGTTCATCTGCGACAGGGAGGCTTCGATCTGGGCGAGCTGTGCCTGCTGGGTGGCGCGCGCCTGCGTTACGGCAGACTGCGCCTGCTTGAGCTGATTGCGTGCCTGCTCCAGCTGGGTACGCGCCTGATCCACCTCGACCTGAGAGGCTGCACCCACATTGAAAAGGGCAAGGCTGTTATCATAATTCCCCTGCGCGGTCGTCAGGGCACTCTGCGCGATCGGCAGTGCGGACTGGGCATTCTGGATCGCCTCATTGGTCACACGCTGCGTCGCATCATAGCTCTGCTTGAGCGCGCCATAGGAACTTGTGATCTGTGAGGTATCGATACGGAACAGGAGATCTCCCTTCTTGACCGTATCCCCCACCTTGACCGGCAGCTGCAATACCGTGCCTGAGATGGTGGGCACGATGGAAACGCCTGCATCTGCAACGATCTGACCGGATACCATGCTTTCATTGGAAAGCGTGGTACGGGTGAGTCCCTGCACCTCGACCGGTGTTCCCGTCTGTACTTCCTCCTGCGCTTCCGGCTCTTTTGGTTCCTTCTGTGCCAGATTGCCACATCCGGTCAGTGCCATCAAACCGACGAGCGCGGCAGCTGCAACTCTTTTTCTATTCATGAAATCAAATTCCTCCCGTTGTATTCAATACACCCTGACACGCCCACTGATACTGCATATAGGCCGCGTACAGCTCGATCTGTGCCAAAAACACCCCTGTTTCCGCCTCACTCTTTGCCACATCTGCTTCCAGATAGGTATTGCGCGAGATCGTTCCCTTTTCATATTTCAGCTTTGCCGCGTCTGCTGCACGCACCTGATATCCGAATTCCTCCTGTGCGACGGACAGCAGGCGATTCTTTTCCGCAACTGTGCGGAACAGCTTACGGAAATTTTGGGTAAATGCCTGTTCTGCCCCCTCCAGCATATATTCAGCCGCGCGGATCTTGTCCTTGCGTCCCTCTGTATCCCGCTCGAGATCCTCCGCGTCCTGAAGGGCCTTCTCTGCCTGATAGATATCATAGCTCTGCCTCATGCCGCGCGCCAGATCCTCCTCCAGCCGCATGGACAGGATCATATCCGGTGTCACGGCAGGCAGGGTATCGAGCATATAGGTACGCGACGGATCCCTGCCCAAAAGGACATTGAGATCCCCCTTTGTATTATAAAGGGTCTGTTCCAACGCCTTGAGCGCACTGCTTGCCTGCCTGTGTGCCCGTCTGACCTCGTCTACATTGAGCGTGGATACCTGTCCCAGCGTCTGCCGCATCTCCATCTCACGCAGCTTGACCTGTGCAAGATCTGCCTTGCGTGCCGTCAGGAGATAGTTCTGCTGCAAGGTCATGAGACCGATATAAGCAGACTGCCCTGCCATGACCAGCTGATTTTCGATCTGCTCAAACTGACGCTCATACGGCTCGTAGTCCGTTTTTTCCAGTTCCTTTACCTGTTCTCGCATCTGTGTGATCTGCCCCTGCATCTGTGCAATGTTGCTTTGCAGCAGCACGGTCGTTGCCGAGCCGATGACCAGCGTTGCCTGTCCATTGTTCAGCATGGGGTTCACCGTGGAAAGCGACAGGGTCACATTGCTTGCAAGGTCCTGCATCGCACTGACAGCCTGCTCCATATTTTGAATGGCACTGTTGAGGTCTGCGATCGCACGGTCGAGATCGACCGCCTTGATGCTCCGCAGGGTGGCGCGGTTGGCAAGCACCGTGCGGTTCTGTGTGCGGACCAGATCTTCCACATGGGCATAGGAAAGGCGCTCGGCATCCCCAAACATCGGCAGCTGCTGCATCAGGTATTGCGTCGCTTCTTCGGTGGACATGCCCAGCCAGTAAGTCGGATATACTGCTCCTGTGTTTGTCGTGACCGTTCCGGGGGTACCGGAGGGCTGTCCTGTCCCGGCGTTCCACACGGGTGGTGCAGCCTGTGGTATCGTTGGCTGACCAACCGCACTGGGGGCTGCCGGTGTGGTCACAGCTCCTGCGCTCGGGTCCAGCCATGCCGGCATCCGGCTTTCATCGGATACCGCACCCGCTGTGGAAGCGGTCAGCATTGCACCTGCAAGCACTGCGGCATAAATTCTTGTATTCATAGATCCTCTCACTTTCCCTGCTATGCATCGGTTTTCCGACCGACGGGTCGGTCGAGCTCGATTTTATTATAGGCGTATCGCCTCTGCCCTGTCAATCAAACTGGTAAAATATTCACATAAAAGACACAAAACGAGGCGAAACGCCCTGTTTTCGGTGTTTATATCAGTTCTCGGGAGAGGATACTGGTGCGCACATGCATGATCTCACTGGCAGGGACGCGCCCACGGCGCAGCAGATCGTACAGCACCTCGACCGCGCGGCGCGCCTGACCGGAAAAATCCTGATCGACCACGAAATCGATGCGCCCGTCTGCCAGATACTCCCTTGCATGCGGTGTCAGATCGTTGCATACCACATGGATGGGCTGCGGCACGCGCGCACGCGCCAGAGCATCCATGCAGCCCTTGACGCTCTCGTTCGCCATATAGATGGCGCGAAGCCGCGGATTGCGCCGCACCTCCCCAAACACACCATCGTATGTCAGATCATACCGCTCGATACATTCGATCACATGGGCGTGTCCGATGTCGCCTTCCAGCTCGTATAAGCGATCCAGAAAGCCCTCCACGCGCAGACGATGCGCCGTGAATTCTCGGTTGCCGCATACGACCAGCACATCTCCGCCTGCAAGCACCGGAACCAGCAGTCCAGCCGCGACCCGACCGGACTTTACCAGATCCTGCCCCACATGGCACACGCGCTTTGTGTCCGATACATCCGAATTGCAGGTGACGACCGGCACGCCGCACACGGTCAGTCGGTCGATCTCCTGCTGCATCGCCGCAGTATCCGCCGTATTGAGCACCAGACCTTGAATATCCGTCTGTTCCAGCTCGGCGATGCACTCACAGTATTCTTTGTTGGAGCGTCCGCGCAGCTCTCGGATCTCGACCCGAAAGGTCGGGTCTCCGATGCGCCGCAAGGCCGCCTGTATCCCGCGTCTCGTCTGCCGTGTATAGTAAGCGTCCCAGCTTGGAATGACGAACCCCACCGTGATCCCGCTCCGTTCCGGCTGACACTGTCTGCGCTGGGCAGGCGTTTGATATCCCAGCGCATCGATCGCTTTCTGTACCCGCGCGCGCACTTCGGGCGCAACATTGGCGCGTCCATTGATGACGCGATCCACCGTTCCGCGCGATACCCCACAATGATCGGCGACCATTTGAGAGGTGACCTTCACGCAGTCCCCCTCCTCCCTCTTTCAAATTCCTACTGTTATGGTATCATGCGGCACGGATCGACACAATAGCCATGCTGTGCATTTTTTATTTTTGAACAATGCACACCAGCACCTTCCCATTTCTGCCAAGCAATTTTGCACAAACTGCACAAGATACTGTCACGTTTTTGGAATATGTCACGAATTTTGCTGTGCCCACTTGCCCCATTCCCCGTTCGCACCTATAATAAGAACATAAGTTAATTTTTGTGTCAAAATCGGCACAAATATCATATCGAACGATTAAAGGAGATATGTGTTATGGCAAATTTACGCATCGGCGTCGTTGGCTGCGGCCGTATCGGCAAGCTGCACATCGACAACCTGATCAATGCAATTCCGGGTGTTGAAGTGATCGCAGTCGCTGACCCCATGATCGACAAGTCCGGCGCACGCGACTGGTGTGCAACCCGCAACATCGCAAATGTATCCGCTGACTATATGGACGTCATCAACAACAAGGACGTAGACGCAGTTTTCGTTTGCTCCTCTACCGATACCCATTCCGAGATCTCTCTGGCTGCTGTAAACGCTGGCAAGCATGTTTTCTGCGAGAAGCCGGTAGACTACGATGTAGACAAGATCAAGGCTGTTATGGCTGCTGTTGAAGAAAAGGGCGTCAAGTTCCAGGTTGGCTTCAACCGCCGCTTCGACCACAACCACAAGGCTGTTGCAGACGCTGTTAAGGCTGGCAAGGTCGGCGATCCGCACATCGTCATCGTTTCTTCCCGTGACCCTGAGCCGCCCCCGGCTTCCTATGTTGCAGTTTCCGGCGGTATCTTCTATGATATGATGATCCATGACTTCGATATGGTTCGCTATGTGACCGGTTCCGAGGCTGTTGAGATCTCTGCTGTTGGTTCCTGCCTCGTAAACCCGAAGCTGCAGGAAGAGTCCGGTATCCCGGATGTTGACACCGCTGTAGTAACCATGAAGATGGCAAACGGCTGCATCGCTGTTATCAACAACTCTCGTCAGGCTGTTTACGGCTATGACCAGCGTGTTGAAGTATTCGGCTCCAAGGGCATGGCTTCTGACGGCAATGACCTCCTGAATACCACCACCGTGATGACTGCTGACGGCGCTGTTTCCGAGAAGCCGCTGTGGTTCTTCCTCGAGCGTTACAATCAGGCATTCATCGAGCAGGTCAAGTGCTTCGTGGATTCCGTTGTGAACGACAAGCCGGTCATCGTTGGTGCGATCGACGGTCTGCGTCCGGTCTACATGGCTGAGGCTGCAACCGAGTCCTGCCGCAATGGCGGTGTCTATGTAAAGGTAAAGCAGTAAAATTTACCTGACACTTTTTTCTGTTGCTACTGATCTCAGAGCTGTCTCCTTTTGGAGGCAGCTCTTTTCTCGTCTCAATCAATCTTTTTCAAAATTCTTTGATTTTTCTGAACCACTGTCCCCCTTGTATGCTCTATTATACAGAACACGCAAGAAAGGAGTGAAACCGATGGCCTATAGCATCCCTGCTGATCCTGCTGCAAATGCAGTCCCTGATTTCGATACCCTATTTGAGCGGTATCAAACAGAAGCACTCCGCGCGGCTTACCTGATCTGCGGCAACCGTGCAGATGCTGAGGATGTCGTACAGGAAACCTTCCTCAAGTGCTACCAGTCTCTGGGGCAGCTGAAAGATCCCGCCTGTGCCAAAGCATGGCTTTTCCGTATCCTGACACGCACTGCATGGCAGCTCTGCGCCAAGCATAAAAAGGAAATGCCTGTGGAAGCACTCTATGACGACCAAGCGCCCACCGATGAAGATGCAGCTGCGCCGCTTTTGCGCACGGATCGCGCACAGACCTTACAAAAGGCGCTTGCAGCACTCGACACAAAGCACCGCACCACTGTGATCCTCTACTATTACAACGATCTGCCGATCAAGGAGATCGCACGCGTGACCGGCTGCTTTGAGGGGACGGTGAAATCCCGTCTGTATCACGCAAGACAACAATTGAAATCATGTTTGGAGGTTGATTTTGATGAAATTTGATCGCTATATGAAGGAAGGCCTGCAAGAGATGACGCAGGATATCACCCCCGATCCCATGCTCCGCGCACGCGTCATGAATACCGTCCAGACGGAACGCACAAAGTCCCGTCCGCGTCGGATGCGCTTCGTGCTTGCAGCAGCTGCCATGGTCTGTGTTCTTGCAACAGGCGCACTGGCTGCCGGCCCAATCGTGGGGCTTTATAGCTCTTCCACGAGTACCGGTGACACACAAAAGCTGTCTGATGAAGGCAAAATGGAAAAACAGGCTGGTTTCTCCATCCGTCTTCCCGAGACACTGGGCGGTGCAGCCTTTGATAACATGAGCGTATCCCC
>JARIAV010000277.1 GCA_029257685.1 Butyricicoccus sp. | reverse complement strand
CGAGCCTGATCGGCAACTACTACTATACGGAGTCCAACCTGCGCTTCATCAAGGATGACAAGCGGATCCTGTTCGTGTTCCGCCTGACCTGTCTGGCAGCCATCTTCCTTGGCGCACAGGCGAGCTTCGATACCGTTTGGAACCTCGCAGATATCCTCATGGGCTTCATGGCGATCGTGAACATCTTTGCGATCCTTGTGCTTGGCAATATCGCGCTCAAGGCCCTCAAGGACTACGACGACCAGCGCAAGGTGGGCAAGGATCCTGTATTCTATGCAAGCCACATTGGCATGAAACCAGAAGACCTCGATTACTGGCACGATGATGACCGGATCCCAGGTGGCAAGTAACAAAAAAACAGCTCTGCAAAAGCAGGGCTGTTTTTTTGTTAGATATGTCTTGCTTTGTGGGTGAGCGAGGGGGCTGGCTGATGCGCGAAGGGCAGGTGGATACAGAAGCTGACGCCTGCAAGGAGCAGGAAGGTCACGAGCAGATAGATCTGCCGCCCGAACGTGTTGAAGACCCAGACAAGCGGTGTGCCATCGGGAGCACCGTACAGGAACATATAGTTCTGGTCAAAATGAAAATCGATATAACCGACCACGAATACAACGGCGAGAAAAACACACAGGACGCGTGGGAAGTGGCGCGGATGCGGCTGATGTACGCCTGACAGGATCGCGGCAAGCGGGACATAGATGAGCAGGGCGTGCAGCAGGAACGTCTGAATGGTCTGGAAGGAAAAGAGGGGGTAGTATCCGGCGATGCCTGCGGGGAATACCGTGCCGAAGATGCCGCCGAGCAGAGAGGTCGCAAACACGAAATCCTTGAAGCAGGCGAAGGGCGTAAAGATCGAGAGGGGGATGAACAGGCTTTGCAGACCGCACAGGTGGAGCGGCAGCAGCTCGATCCAATTTGTCGTGCCGGTAACGTACATCCAGATCGAATGAGAAAGTTCCAGTACAGGGACGAGGATGCCAGCTGTACACAGCAGTCTGCGCTGTGTTTTGGCAGAAGTCTGCTTTGTCCAATGGAGCAGGAAATAGAGACCGAGTGCGATCAGGAACAGCAGGAAGAAATGCCCTGCTCCGAAAAGTGAGAATGCGTGCGGATGCGGTTGACTGCACCGCTGAAAGAAATCACTCATAGAAAAACCCCCAAATCGATAGATAAAAAATTATTCTCAGTATAAGGATAGCACAGAAATATGATGGATCTGTGTATTTTTGGTGAAGATGGAGCGCGAGCACTGGAGCGAAACGCGTTTGGTGCGGCAAAACGGGAAAGGGTCAGCACCCCAAGATGGGGCGTTGTGAATGGAAGAAGAATGGGGAGAAAACGGAAATTACGCTTGCTTTCCGCGCGGTATCGTTCTATAATTGTGTTGCCCACTCGAACCAAGAAAGACGGAGGGATTTTATAATGGGTGATTGGTTTGGAGAAAACCTGACAGAAGAACAAAAAGTGCGGTTTCGGAACTGCTGGGTGCTGCTTGCGGAGCAATCCCGCAA
>JARIAV010000221.1 GCA_029257685.1 Butyricicoccus sp. | reverse complement strand
GATGATATTCAAAATTCGTTTTCTGACCAGAACCTTCCCGATTCCATCCCGATCTTCCCACGCCGTCTGGTAGAGGGAATGTCCGGAAATGATGTGCGACAGGTGCAGACATGGCTCAACACCTTGTCCACCCGATATCCTGAGATCCAGCCTTTGCCTGTCACGGGCTACTTTGGCACGCAGACGGAAGCAGATATCCTGGTAGCACAGGAGCTTTTCGGGCTGTCATCTTCGGGCATCATCGGCCCCAACACATGGGATACACTTGCCCGACAAGCACAGGCCATTCAGCAAAATACGGAGGCGGCACAATGAAAAACAAACCCTTTTCCTATCTCCTTCCGGAGCCGCTCTCGCGCGGCTCACAGAACGACGAGGTCTGGCTGCTGCAAGCGATGCTCGCGTCCATCTCACGCCACTTTGTCAATCTCGTTCAGCCGACCCTCAACGGGATCTATGACCGGCCCACAGAGCAGGCAGTCCTTCGCATCCAAAAGGCGTGCGGTCTCCCTGCGACGGGTACGACCGATCAGGAAACTTGGGACCATATCATTCACATCTTTTGCAGCTGGCGTACATAATGTTTCATGTGAAACATTTTGGAAAATGCCAAAAAAACTGCTCAGACGATCTTTTTCGTCTGAGCAGTTTTTTGATTCAGGCTTGCTTTACCCGTTCCTGTACGATATCGAATTCATCTAAGATCTCCTGCTCCGGAGCCGGTGTCAGCAGGCTGACCACCCAGATCGCAAGGCAAGCGGCGGCAAATGCAGGCATCAGCTCATAAATATTCCACAGTCCACCCCACGGGCGCACCAGATATTTCCAAACGAATACCATGATACCGCCAACCAGCATCCCCGCGATCGCACCCGATCGATTGGTTCTGCGCCAGAACAGCGCAAACATCACGACCGGACCGAATGCAGCACCAAAGCCTGCCCATGCAAACGAGACGATGCCAAAGACCGAGCTGTTCGGATCACGCGCCAGAAAGATACCGACAACCGAGATCAGCAGAAGGGTGAGCCGTGCCATCTTCATACTCTGCATCGGCTTCATCTTATGCCCCAATACGCCTTGGATGAGATTTTCTGATACCGCCGAGGATGCGGCAAGCAGCTGAGAATCCGCTGTTGACATGGTATAAGCCAAAATGCCAGCAAGGATCAAGCCTGCCAGAACTGCACACAGCATGCCATGCTGACTGAGCAGGTCGGCGATCCGTACAATGATGGTCTCGGACTCTGTGCCGTGCAGAAGTGTCAGTTCCCCTGCTGATGTCATCGCCAAACCGACCACGCCGATGAACACACCCACAACCAGAGAGATCACGACCCAAACGGAAGCGATGCGTCGGGAAAGTCCCAGCTTCTTTTCATCTTCGATCGCCATAAAGCGAAGCAGGATGTGCGGCATACCAAAGTATCCCAGTCCCCAGCACAGCATGGAAATGCGGTTGAGCACGCCATACGCCGACGCTGTGCCTGTTGCCGGATCGTGGGTCAGGGTCATGCTGAGATACCCTGGCAGCGCACGGGCATTGTCCAAAACTGCGTCCATTCCACCGGCGGTGTAGATGCCAAAGCCCAGCACTACGATCAGAGCCACAGACATCACGATAGACTGGATAAAGTCTGTGGTGGAGGCTGCAAGGAATCCGCCTGTTGCCGTATATCCCACGATGACAATGGCAGAGATCACCATTGCCCAAAAATAATCGACCCCAAAGAGGCTGGAAAACAGCTTCCCACAGGCTGCAAATCCGGAAGCCGTATACGGTACAAAGAATACCAGAATGACCACAGCCGATACACTCATTAAAATGCCGCTTTTATCGCGGAAGCGGTTGTGGAAAAAATCCGGTACGGTGATCGCATTGTCCGCCACATGGGAATAGATGCGGATGCGCTTTGCCACGATGAGCCAATTGACGTATGTGCCGATGGCGAGGCCGATCGCTGTCCAGCCTGCATCCGCGATCCCCGTGAGGTATGCCAGCCCTGGCAGACCCATCAGGAGCCAAGAGCTCATATCGGAAGCCTCCGCACTCATTGCCGTTACAAAGGGGCCGAGCTTTCTTCCTCCCAAATAAAAATCATCCGTATCCACATTCTTTCTCGAGCAGACAAGGCCGATGCCCAGCATCGCCAGCAGATACAGTATGATCGTCACCGAAATGCCGATCTGTGCCGTTGTCATATCAAACATTCTCCTTTCCGAAAAGCGACTTTTTTTATACAGTCAAACGCGCAAGCTAACACATATACTGATATTTTACGCATCAAACGATCGCTGTGTGACGGGCTTTCCCATCACATGGTGCTTATTATAACATGAATAAAATTAGACTGCAACACAGAATAAAGTATAGACTGTATTCTGTACTTTTCTTTTATAAAATCAAAAAAACCCCGAAACTTTCGGAGTTTTTTAAGGATACGAAATTTAGACAAATTACAAAATTATTTTTCATTCTTTAATTGAAGTGTACTTAAAAAACGCGGCATCATCTGTTTTCCATAGGCACGCAGGGAATATTCTCC
>JARIAV010000203.1 GCA_029257685.1 Butyricicoccus sp. | reverse complement strand
CTGGAGACAGTTTTGCCAATGTTTTCATAGCATTGTAAGCGAGAGTCTCGTCCGGATCCTTTGCGGCAGACAAGATCGCGGCGCGCTGTACCGGATCCTGTGCATCAAAATGGTCACGCAGCAGGTTGATCGCAATGGTTCGCAGGGATGACGGGGATTCCGGATCGGAAATCAGCGTCAGGATCGCTGGATCGATCTCGGATGAGGTCAGTTTTTTTGCATAGCATTCGATTGCCGCCTGACGCAGTCCGAGACCATGACTGGGGGCGGTGGCAAGAGCGATATATTCCGCCTGTGTGAAGTCTGTGCGCTGATAGAGTGCCTGCGCTGCAATCAAAAAATTTTCGGGATCCGCGCGATCTTGATCCAGAGCAGAAAGTGATATTAAAAACTGCTCTTTGGGCTGTGTCAGGAAATGTGCATAAGCAGCCTCTGTCTCTGTTTCAGCGGCAGGGGGTGTGGCTGCATGTGCAATGCTCGCAATCAGGGGAGACGCGGCAGAAAGCGCGATCAGAATACATAGCGATGCAGACAAATATTTGTTGCGAGATAAAAAGCAGTACATGATATAGCCTCCTTGCCTTGTGAAATGGCTTTTGATAAGTATTATATAGCATAATGGGGCGGGGAAGTAAAGCGTGTTATATATTTTTTGCGATATATGAGGATGAAGAAAATAGAACGAACTGAAGTATTCAAATCGTCGGACCTGTGATTTCAGAATGGGACCGTATAAAATGTATATCAAAATGCATGAAAGGATAGGCTAGGATGCAAACCTTGATCAAAAGTGAGTTCAATTTTCGTGATCGGGAGGCGAACCTCTGTGAATTGACCAAAGAAGTCTGGCGGCGTTATTTTATTGGAAGTGAGGAGGAGATCAGAGAGACACTGGTCGTGTTTGATCCGAATTGCATTATCATTGGAGCAGGACAACATGAGTTCTATGAAAGTCGGGATATCTTTGCTCCGGAAGTCCTTCTTGCACTGAAGCAGCGGAAAGGGATCCTGTTCCAGTTCAAACGCTTTTGGGCCAAGATGCGGATCATCAGTGAGGATGTGCGTCT
>JARIAV010000167.1 GCA_029257685.1 Butyricicoccus sp. | reverse complement strand
ACAGCAAAGGCAGGACGGTATTTCTCCGTCCTGCCTTTATTTATTGCCTGTATGGTATTGTTTTTGGGATCTGTGCCTGACACACACCATACGGCTCCAATATCCATGAAGTTACTTTACTGCAATGATGGAGACATAGCCGCCGCTCGTGTAGCCCTCGACGACCGCCTCGACGGTACGGCTGGCATACATGGGGTTTTGCAGCAGGGTCTGATAGAACTGGAAATCATGGAAGCCGAGTGCCTTGAGCACGTCGATCTTTTCCTCCGTGGAATGCCACACACCGGAGGTCACCAGTTCGAGCGGATAGGGCACCGCCGGCATGACGCCCTGTAAGGAGGGATGGTCGAACGTGCCGGTCTCCTTTGCCAGAAGATACATGAAGCCGAATGCGCTTTCCTTGGGCACATCGAGCAGGATGATGCGGCCGCCTTGTTTGAGTGCCTTGGCACATTTTTCGTAGACGGGGGACAGCTCGGTGATATAGCTGGAGCTGCCATTGAAATAGATGATGTCATAGGCATCTGCTTCCAGTGTGGCTTCCTCGATGGTGCCGTGTGCGATGACGCGGATGCCGCGCTTTTCCGCGATCGCGCTCATATCGTGCGAAGGCTCGATGCCCTCGATGTTGTCATGTTCGATCATGCTCTCAAACAAGCCGCTGCCACAGCCGACGGAGAGCACGCGCTTTCCCGTGATATCGCCCAGTACCTTTTTGTACAGCAGCAGTTCGCTCTGGAAAAGATTTTCGTTTTCCATGAACCATGCGTCATACTGTGCTGCATATCCATCAAACTTCTGTTTCATTGTAACGATCCTTTCTTTGATCAGCCGCAAGGTGATGTACTTTCCAATGGATGCACGATACAGGGTCAATCCCGAAACCGACCGGTAAGGTCGAAGGCATGGTTCATGGGGCCGTTGCCCTTGCCGAGATCGAGCATATCGCCGAGTGCGCCGGAGATATAGTCCTTTGCGCGCTGGACAGCGGTTTCCAGTGTGTCTCCCTTTGCCAGATTGGAGGCAATGGCGCTGGAAAGCGTGCAGCCGGTGCCGTGCGTGTTGGGGTTATCGATGCGCTTGCCGTGGAACCAGCGGATCGTACCGTTTGCACAGAGCAGGTCGTTTGCGTCGTTGATGGCGTGACCGCCCTTGCAGAGCACAGCGCAGCCATAGGCGGTGCTGATATGTTCCGCGGCAGCGATCATATCCTCGGCGGTGCGGATGGTACGGCCGGAAAGGATCTCCGCCTCGGGGATATTGGGGGTCACGACGGTGGCGAGCGGGAGCAGCTCTCTCTTGAGGGTATCGACTGCATCCTCAGAGATGAGGCGTGCGCCGCTGGTCGCCACCATTACGGGATCGACGACGATATTCTGGGGCTGATAGAAGCGCAGACGTTCTGCGATGGTTTCGATCAGACCGATGGAAGCGACCATACCGATCTTGACAGCATCGGGAAAGATGTCTTCAAAGACGGCATCGATCTGCTGTGCCAGAAAATCGGGGGTCACCTCGGAGATGGCTCGAACGCCGGTCGTGTTCTGCGCGGTGAGGGCGGTGATCGCGCTCATGGCAAAAACACCATTCATGGTCATGGTTTTCAAATCGGCCTGAATTCCGGCGCCTCCGCTGGAATCGCTTCCAGCGATCGATAATGCGGTTTTCATGGTTTCAGTCTCCTTTGTGCTTGCATTATTTTTGTTGAGCGACAGAAGGTGGTGCCCCCAATCTGCCGCTGCTCCTCCGATGGGAGGGGTGGAAAAAGGGTATGCTTTTCCGCCGATGGTGGTGGAAAGCAGTCCTTTTTGAGGGTGAAAAAAACGGGAGCCAGCCATTTTCAGGCAGCTCCCGTGCATACGCGCTTTCTGTGTGTATCCTTCCGTTGGCATTACCCAAATCAAGTTATCGGTCTCAGGTGTCACCTGACTCTCAGCCTGTCCCACAAGCTCCCGTTCCTTTTCAGTTCTTTTTTACTATATGCTCTTTTGAGGGATCTGTCAACTGCAAATTCTGTTTTTGTGTTTTTTGGAAAACCATCAGGTTTTTCATTCCTCATATTCTTGTTCTGCTTTGGAAAGCAAGAGGAAAGGTTTTTGGAAATCCGTTGGATTTTCTTTTCTGCTGAAAAAGATTTGCTTCAAAACAAAGGGAATGTTTTTTGGAAATCCGTCGGATTTGTCTTTCTGCTAAAAAAGATTTGCTTCAAGAAGCAGGGGAACTTTTGTAGAATGTCCGTAGGATTTTCTTTTCTGCTAAATGAATTTGCTTCAAAGCAAAGAGTAACGTGTCGCGGCCGCGCGACGGCGGCATAAGGACTATAACCTTGCGGTTCTTGTCCTTATGAATCCAACACTCCCCCTCCATCAGATTGACCTATCTGCCGCCGAAAGGGTGTGAAGGTATGAGCTCCGCCACGGGCGGGATTTCTGAGGTCGGATCGTTTCCGCTCAGTGCCCCAAGGGTGTGAATGTATGACCTCCGCCACAGGGCGGATCTTCTTCAGCCTTTTTACAAATTGGTGCGGTGCAATCTTGTTTCAAGTCAGCAGAAATGAAAATGTGTGCAGAGTTTTGAGGCAAGCAAAAAGAAAAATGTGCGCAGAGCTTTGCAGGCAATGGACAAAGCAAGCGTGGCACTTCCCTGACCAGCCCCTCCATGAACGCTCAAGTGAACGCTGTTCAGCACCCAAATTAAGAGCAATGGACGTTCGAGCACAAATCACCCGTATCAAGAATCCGCAGCATTGGAACAGTCCGACCAGTGCGCACACTGGTCGGCTCGTTCCAGATGCGGCAACGCGGCAACTCCCACAAAACAACGAAAACCTTCCTGCGAAAACGCAAAGAAGGTTTCCAGTCCTGTTTGTACAAACAACGCAAAAACAGGTTTTATAATTGGAGAAACAACAAGCACCAAAAAGGCTCGATAAAACCCGCCTTGTGGCGGAGTTCATACATTCACACCCTTGGGGCATTGAGCGGAAAGAATCCGACCGCGGAAATCCCGCCTGTGGCGGTGTTCATACTTTCACACCCTTTCGGCGGCACCAAGGCGAATCTGATGGAGAGGGATGGGTGGGATTCATAAGGGCGGGGAAACCGCAAGGTTTCTAGCCCTTATGCCGCCGTCGCGCGGCCGCGACACGTTACTCTTTGCTTTGAAGCAAATTCTTTTAGCACGAATGAAAATCATACGGATTTCCAAAAAAACATTTCCTTTGCTTTGAAGCAAAATCCTTTTTCCCACAGAAACACTTTGGAAAATACCCACAGATGGTGTATAATAAAAATACCAACTTTAATAAATCCACCGAGTGAGGTGACAAGATCCATGGAAAAAGAAACCCCTGTATGCTGTGAACAAAACTGCATCCACTGCAATATCCTGCAAAACGTACAATGCCGTATGCCGGAGGAACAGGTGACCCTGTCCGCTTCCGACTTCTTCAAAGCATTCTCTGATAAAACACGCCTGCGTATCTTATCCGCACTGGCGATCCATGAACTGTGTGTCTGCGATATCGCAGAGCTGTTAGGTATGACACAATCCGCCATCTCCCATCAGCTGCGCTTTTTGAAGGAAGCGCGTCTCGTCTCCAACCGCAAGGAGGGGAAGACCGTCTATTATCACCTGTCCGATGGACATATCGAAACCATATTGAGTCAGGGCTTTGCACATGTGCAGGAACCGGTCGAGCCTGCCTGAAGATCCCAAGAATGGAAATCACTGGGGGAGTTCCGCCTTCAGTGATTTTTTGCATTTATGTGTACGCTCGCGTACCGTTTTGTATCAGATCGTTTGTGAAAACCGCGCAAAACAACGAGATACCGCAAATCCTGTTTGCAAAATGACCAAAAACAGTATATAATAAATTCTGTATACGAAATGGAGGGCTATCATGCTGCATTCTGCTCTGGAACAGATCCTGCCGCGCGTGCAAAAACCCGCACGCTATGTTGGCGGAGAATGGGGATCTGTCACCAAAGATAAAAACAACATTGATTTACGTTTCGCATTCTGCTTCCCGGATGTCTATGAAGTCGGAATGTCTCACCTTGGTTCCCGTATCCTGTACGGACTGCTCAACGACCAGAAAAATATCTGGTGTGAGCGCGTCTTTGCTCCCTGGATCGATATGGAGGCGGAAATGCGTCAGGCATCCATTCCGCTCTACGGTCTGGAAAGCGGAGACCCCTTATCTGACTTCGATATCATTGCATTTACCCTGCAATACGAACTGTCTTTTACCAACATCCTCAATATGCTCGATCTGGGCGGCGTGCCCGTTCTTGCAAAGGATCGTACCTCGCTCAAAAATCTCGTGGTGGCAGGCGGTCCGTGTGCCTATAACCCCGAGCCGCTCTGCGACTTTATCGATCTCTTTATGATCGGAGACGGCGAGGAGATCATGCTCGATCTGACAAATCTGTATCTGCGCGCACGCCGTGAGGGAATGACCAAGCAGGAGTTCCTGATCGAAGCCGCACAGATCCAAGGCATGTATGTTCCGTCGCTCTATGAAGCTTCCTACAACGAGGACGGGACCATCAGGGAATATACCCCGAAATCGGGTGCGCCTGCATTCGTCCAAAAACGTATCGTGCAGGATCTGGACACCATGTATTATCCGGAATACTTTGTCGTGCCGTCCACGGATATCGTATTTGACCGCGCAATGATCGAGCTGTTCCGTGGCTGTCCGCGTGGCTGCCGATTCTGTCAGGCAGGGCATACCTACCGCCCGCTGCGCCGCAAGTCCAAGGAAACCCTGATGCGTCAGGCAGAAGCCGTACTCAAAAATTCCGGCTATGAGGAAATTTCCCTGTCTTCGCTCTCGACCAGTGACTATGGCGAACTGGGCGAACTGACCGAATGTATGCTCGATTATTGCGAGCCACGTCACATCAGCCTTTCTCTGCCGTCCCTGCGTGCAGACAGCTTCAGCTCGGAGCTGATGCAGCGCGTGCAGAAGGTGCGCAAAAGCGGTCTGACCTTTGCCTGTGAAGCCGGTACTCAGCGTCTGCGCGATGTTATCAACAAAAACATTACGGAAGATGATGTGCTCCACGCCTGTGAGATCGCTTTCAAGGGCGGCTGGAACAATGTCAAGCTGTACTTTATGATGGGACTGCCGACCGAGACCTCCGAGGATCTGGACGGCATTTCCGAGATCTGCAAAAAGGTGGCGTATTGCTGGCGCGTCAATACCGATAACCGTCAGCGCGGTGTGAAGATCACGGCGTCCGCGTCCTGCTTCGTGCCCAAGCCGCAGACCCCGTTCCAGTGGGATGCACAAAATTCTCTGGAAATGCTGCGCGGCAAGCAGGACTATATGAAGGTCATCATGAAGACCAAGAATGTCACCTATAACTGGCATGATGCACAGACCTCGGTTATGGAGGGTGTCATCGCACGCGGTGACCGCCGGCAGGGGCAGGCGATCTATACAGCATGGAAGAACGGCTGTAAATTCGATGGCTGGGATCAGTGCTTCTCCTACGAAAAGTGGATGGAAGCATTCGCTGCCTGCGGACTCGATCCGACATTCTATGCCTGCCGTCAGCGCCCGCTCGACGAAGTGTTCCCGTGGGATCACATCGGCTGCGGCACGACCAAGGAACACCTCAAGCGTGAATGGATCCGCTCGCGAGAAGCTGCGATCACAGCGGACTGCATGAAGCAGTGCTCCGGCTGTGGTTCCAATCGTCTGTTGGAAGGGGGGAAGTGCTGTGTTTAAGGCGCGTATGAAATTTGCCAAAGAGGGACGTGCCAAGTACATTTCCCATCTGGATCTGATGCACGCGATGCAGCGTTCCATGGCGCGCTGTGAAATGCCGCTCTGGTTTACCGAAGGCTTCAACCAGCATGCCTATGTCTCCGTTGCGCTTCCGCTCTCGACCGGCTATTCCGGTGAGTGGGAGCTGCTCGACTTCAATCTCCTGAGTGAGTCCGTTCCGGTCAACGCAGTGGAAGCACTCAACGCCGTATTCCCCGAGGGACTGCGTGCCATTGAGATCTATCCGCTCTCTGATGGCGGTATGCCTCTGCGTGATATCGCATGGTCCAAGTACCGTGTCACATGGTCTTTTGCAGACGGTGTGCCGGAAGGCTTCGTTCAGGAGGTCTCCGAGCTGTTCTCCCGCGATACCGTCGAGATCGTCAAGCGTTCCAAGCGCGGCGAAAAGCTGGTCAACATGCGTGACTTCCTGACCGAAGTACATTTGACCACCGAGGGCGATCAGGTGATCGTGGAAGCCATCACCGCAGCGGGAAACAACAACATGAGTCCGGAATACCTGACCCGTGCCGTAGAACAGTATTTACCGCAATATACCATACAAGGCGCTGCATATCATCGTATGTGTGTATACAACGAAAAAATGCAGGCATTTCGCTGATCCAGAAAGGGAATCCCGATGTCCAATCAAAAAACAATCGTCACACAGGAACAGATCGCGCATCAGTATGAATATATGCAGTTCATCGCCAAGATGACCGCAGAAAAGGCGCAGGCTTATGGACACCCGCTCCGCGCATATACCCAGACCTTTGGCTGTCAGCAGAACGAAGCCGACACCCAGCAGATCGCCGGTATGCTCGAAGAAATGGGCTATGCACCAGCCGATCGCGCGGAAGATGCCGATGTTATCGTCATCAACACCTGTGCGATCCGTGAACACGCGGAAAGCCGCGCCCTTGGCAATGTCGGTGCGCTTTCCCATCTCAAAAAGGCACGCCCGGATGTGACCATTTGTCTGTGCGGCTGTATGGTACAGCAGGAGCATATTCCGGAAAAAATCAAAAAGAGCTATCCGCAGGTCGATCTGGTATTCGGTACGCACGCCCTCTGGCGTTTCCCTGAACTGCTTTACCGCAGCCTGACAGGGGATCAGCGCATCTTTGATACCTCGGGAGACGCCTCCGGTTATATCGCAGAGGGTCTGCCCGTCCTGCGTGACGGCGGTACAAAGGCATGGCTGTCCATTATGTACGGCTGCAACAATTTCTGTACCTACTGCATCGTTCCCTATGTGCGCGGCCGAGAGAGAAGCCGCGCCTCTGCGGATATCGTAAAAGAACTCGAACAACTGGTTTCTGAGGGATATAAGGATATCACATTGCTGGGACAGAACGTAAACTCCTATGGTAAGGATCTTGAAGAACAGACCGACTTTGCCGATCTGCTCGAAAAACTCAACGCAGTTCCGGGGGATTTCCTGATCCGCTTTATGACGAGCCACCCAAAGGACGCGTCCCACAAGCTGTTCGATACCATGGCACGCTGTGACAAGGTGGCAAAGCAGCTGCATCTGCCATTCCAGTCGGGCAGCGACACCATCCTGCACCGCATGAACCGCGGCTATACCGCAGGTCACTATCGCGGACTCATTGCATACGCCCGCGAAAAGATGCCTGACATCACGCTGTCCAGCGATATCATCGTTGGTTTCCCTGGCGAGACCGAGGAGGATTTTGAACAGACCCGCAAGCTGGTCGAGGAAATCGGCTTCGATATGCTCTTTACCTTCCTGTACTCCAGACGCAGCGGCACACCGGCGGCAAAGATGGAGGACGACACCCCACACGCCGTCAAACAGGAACGCTTTGAACGCCTGCTCAAAACACAGGACGCCTGTGTGCAGGTGCGGCAGGACGCCTACGCCGGAAAGCGTCTGCGCGTTTTGGTCGATGGACACAGCAAGGGCACCGAATATCCGCTGACCGCGCGCACGGAGGGCGGACTGCTCGTCTGCTGTGCAGGGGACGCGCTTGAGATCGGAACATTTGCGGAGGTCGAGATCGAAAAGACCTCTCTGCGCTGTCTGTTTGGCAGAAGCGTATAAACAAAACGACACAGAAAGGAAACCCCATGGCACAATTAACGCCCATGATGCAGCAGTACTTCGAGATCAAGCAGAAGTGCCGCGATTATATCTTGTTTTATCGGCTTGGTGATTTTTACGAGATGTTTTTCGACGATGCCATTCTGGTATCCCGTGAGCTGGAGCTGACCCTGACCGGCAGAGACTGCGGACAGGAAGAACGCGCCCCGATGTGTGGCGTGCCCTATCATGCAAGTGAAACGTATATTGGGCGGCTGGTGCGCAAGGGGTACAAGGTCGCCATCTGTGAGCAGGTGGAAGATCCCAAGTCCAGCAAGGGGCTGGTCAAGCGTGATATCGTGCGCATGGTCACCCCCGGCACGGTCATCGAAGCCTCCATGCTCGATGAACACCGGAACAATTTCCTGTGCTGCATCTATGGTGCAGGGCAGGATTCCGGTGTATGCTTTGCCGATATCTCCACAGGCGAGGTCTACGCCGTACTGACCCAGCGCATGAGCGAGCTGTTCAGCGAGATCGCACGTTTCCTGCCGAGAGAATGTCTCCTTGGCGGTACGGCGGCGGAGGATTCCGTTGTGCATGACTTCCTGCGCGAGCGCATCGAAGCCATCTATTCCGCACTGCCCGAAGAACACTTTGCACTGGAACAGGCAGAGGAAAAAGTTTCCGCCTGCTTTGGACAGGAGGCATACGAAAAGAACGGACTCGAGCAAAGTCCGATCGTCCTGCAGGCACTGGGCGGACTGCTGCAATATCTGGAGGAGACGCAGAAAACCAGTCTGGGAAGCCTCAATATGCTGCAAGTCTATCAGCATGGGCAGTACATGGAGCTCGATCTGACCGCGCGGCGCAATCTGGAACTGTGCGAAACCATGCGCACCAAGGAAAAGAAGGGATCGCTGCTTTCGGTCATCGACCGCACCAAGACCGCTATGGGCTCCCGCATGATCCGGCAATGGCTGGAAAAACCGCTGCTCAATCCCATCCATATCCAAAAGCGTCAGGCAGTCATCGCGGAACTCGTGGATGAACCACTCCTGCGCGCCGAGCTCGGGGACGGTCTGCGGAAAATGTTCGATATGGAACGGCTGATCGGGCGCGTCGTCTATGGTACGGCAAACTGCCGTGATCTGCGCGCCCTGCAAACCTCACTTTGTGCGCTGCCACAGCTCAAGGAAAATCTGGCTGAGGTGGAAGCACCACTCATGCAGGAACTCAACACACGCATCGACCCGCTCGAAGATGCCTGTCAGCTGATCGCCGCTGCCATCGTGGACGAGCCGCCCGTTTCCGTGCGGGAGGGCGGCATCATCCGCTCCGGCTTCCGGTCAGAAATCGATGAACTGCGCGAGCTTGCCTCAGGCGGCAAGGGCAAGATCGCCGAGATCGAACAGCGCGAACGCGAAGCAACCGGCATCAAAAACCTGAAAATCGGGTATAACCGTGTATTCGGCTACTATCTGGAAGTGACCAAGACCAATCTGGAGTCCGTGCCGGCACATTATATCCGCAAGCAGACCCTCGCCAACTGTGAACGCTACATCACAGAGGAGCTCAAGCAGCTGGAAGGACAGGTGCTGGGCGCGCAGGAACATCTGGTCTCTCTGGAATACGAGATCTTCTGTGCCGTGCGCGATGAGATCGCAGGGCAGGTACACCGTATCCAGCGCACAGCACACGCGCTTTCCCATGTCGATGTGCTGGTGGGGCTGAGTGACCTTGCCGCAGATGAACATTATGTCTGCCCCGAGGTCGATCTGTCCGGACGCATCGAGATCCGTGA
Organism: Butyricicoccus sp.; assembly: GCA_029257685.1. Lineage (GTDB taxonomy): Bacteria > Bacillota > Clostridia > Oscillospirales > Butyricicoccaceae > Butyricicoccus. The sequence goes on along the minus strand of JARIAV010000167.1, from coordinate 1,454 downwards.
TGGCCGTCATCCGGTCGTGGAAAAAATGCTGCACGGTACGATGTTCATTCCGAATGACACCATGCTCGATCAGATGGACAACCGCACCGCGATCATTACCGGCCCCAATATGGCAGGTAAGTCTACCTATATGCGGCAAGTGGCACTCATTACCATCCTTGCTCAGATGGGCTCTTTCGTTCCGGCTTCCGCCGCACGCATCGGCATTGCCGACCGCATCTTCACACGCGTGGGGGCATCTGATGATCTCGCCAGCGGTCAATCGACCTTCATGGTGGAAATGAGCGAGGTCGCTGAGATCCTGCGCGGTGCGACACACAACAGTCTGCTCATCCTCGACGAGATCGGGCGCGGCACCTCCACCTATGATGGAATGTCCATTGCGCGTGCCGTCGTGGAATATGTGGCAGATAAAAAGCGTCTGGGGGCGCGTACCCTGTTCGCCACCCATTACCACGAGCTGACCGCACTGGAACAGCTCATGGACGGTGTGAAGAACTATAACATTGCCGTCAAAAAGCGCGGCGATGATATCACGTTCCTGCGCAAGATCGTGCGCGGCGGCGCAGATGACAGCTACGGCATCGAGGTGGCAAAGCTCGCCGGTGTCCCGAATCCGGTCATCAAGCGCGCCAAGCAGATCCTTGCCGATCTGGAAGCCAACACGCCTGCGCTGGCAGCAGGGGGGACCGTCACTCCACCAACGGACGACAACCAGATCTCTATGGTCGATCTCGGGCTGGAAGCCCTTGCTGACCGCCTGCGTGCCATCCAGCTGGACACGATGACCCCCATCGAAGCCCTGACTGCACTGCATGAGCTTCAACAGATGCTGCACTGACAAGAGAAAGGAGGCAGATGCCTATGCCTGTCATTCATGAATTATCCAGTCACCTTGCCGATCTGATCGCGGCAGGGGAAGTGGTGGAGCGTCCGGCTTCCGTCGCAAAAGAGCTGATCGAGAACGCGATCGATGCACACGCGACCCAAATCACGATCGAGATCGAACACGGCGGCATCTCCTACCTGCGTATTGCGGACAATGGCTGCGGGATGTCGGCTGAGGATGCACCCATCGCATTCCGCCGCCATGCAACCAGCAAGCTGCGCACAGCAGAAGATCTTGCCGCCATTGGAACATTGGGCTTCCGTGGAGAAGCACTTGCGGCGATCGCTTCGGTCGCGCGGATCGATCTTTTTACCAAGCAGGCCGATACCCTGGCGGGGCTGCATCTGCACCTTGAAGCAGGAACGATCACCGAACAGGAGGAAGCCGGCTGCGTGACCGGAACCACCATGATCATTCGGGATCTGTTCTTCAATACCCCCGCTCGCATGAAATTCCTGCGGAAAGACTTTACCGAAGCCGGTTATGTCATCGGCGTGGTAGAGCACGCCGCGATGTCCCATCCGGAGATCGCCTTCACCATGATCCGCGACGGGCGGAAGGTATT
>JARIAV010000158.1 GCA_029257685.1 Butyricicoccus sp. | reverse complement strand
ATGTTCATGGGTATCCCCTCCTTCTTACTGATTTTGACCGATTCGCGCTTTTGTCTGTCCGGATCGCCTTACAGTTTCCAGTCCACCGCGCTGGCACGCGCATCGACAAAGCGGCGATACAGCCCGTCCTGTGCCATGAGTTCCGTGTGTGTGCCCTGCTGGACGATCTGTCCGGCATCGAGCACCAGGATCTGATCGGCATTCTGAACGGTTTTGAGGCGGTGTGCGATCATGATGATGGTTTTCTTTTGGGTGAGTGCCTGGATCGCGAGCAGCAGCTCCCGCTCGTTTTCGGGATCGACATTGGCTGTCGCCTCGTCCAAGATGATGATGGGCGCGTCCTTCATGATGGCGCGCGCGATGGAGATGCGCTGGCGTTCGCCGCCGGAAAGGGAGCTTCCGCCCTCCCAGATGACGGTTTCATAACCATCGGGCAGTGCCATAATAAAATCATGGCATTGTGCCTGCTTTGCCGCTGCAATGACCGCCTCCATGGGTGCCTCCGGCATCCCGAAGCGGATATTGTTTGCAATGGTGTCGCGGAACAGATAGACATTCTGGAATACGAAGCTGAAATTGCGCATGAGCGCGTCCATGCTGTAGGTGCGGATATCGCGTCCGCCCAGCGTGACCGTACCGCTGTCCACGTCCCAGAAGCGTGAGAGCAGATGACACAGCGTAGTTTTGCCGCTTCCGGACGGGCCGACAAGGGCGGTGGTGGTATTCTGTGGGATGGTGACGGAAAGGTCGCGGATGATCTTCTTGTCTTCATAAGAAAACTCGATATGGCTGGCTTCCAGCGTAAAGGTATCGGGGATGACGTCCGCACCGTCGATCTCCATTGCGGGCACGGCGAGGATCTCACGTCCCTGCATCACGCACAGATCGACCACGCGAAACAGTGCAGAATACGTCCCCGCCTTTTCCAGCCCTTCCATCAGGAGGAAGGAGCAGATCAGCATCATGATGCAGTGCAGCAGGGACAGCGAACCGTCCGTGTAAAAATAGAGTGCCGCAACTGCAATGCCCGTACCGATCATCTTTGCCACGAAGTTTTGCAGGGTCATATAGGGGATGAGTGACAGTTCCAGATCGGTATTGGCATTTGCGTTCCGCTCGATGGCAGTTTCCAGCTTTTGATTGTACTTACCGGAAAGATGATAGGACTTGACCTCTGCAATGCCCTGAATGTACTCGATGACCTTTTCTACCAGCTTGGAATCGCTCTGTACCTTTTCTCTGGAGCAGCCTTCGGACTTGCGCTGCATGCATAGATTGACAGCGAGATACACGAGAAGACCGCACACGAGCAAAAGTCCCATGCGCCAATCGAACAGGAACAGCATGAGCGTGACCGCGCCGGTCAGGAACATACCGTTCGTGAACAGCATGACCACCATCGTACCCATGTCTGCCAGATTTTCCATCGTGTTCGTGGTGACGGACGTGATCTTTCCCAGACTGTTCGCGTTGAAATATCCCATAGGCAGATAGCGCATATGCTCTGCGATCTCCATGCGCTTGTCCGCCGCCGTACCGTATCCGGCTTCGGTTTGCAAGATCGTCGCGCGGTAATTGATGAGCGATGCTCCCAGAATGGACACGAGCATGATGCCAAAGGATGTCCAAATGGTCGTCATGGTAAGGTTTTCCGCGAGGATATCCTGAAGCAGGACCCCGATAGCAGGGATCTTGAGCGCACCGAACAGCGCGGAAAAGACGCCCAGCACGATGGAGTGATAAAACTTCCGGCGGTTTTGGTCATTGCAGAATGCAAAGAATCGCTTGAGTGTCTGATACATACGGTTCCCTCCTTACAGGCTGTCTCTTGCGGCCGTGTGCGCCGCCCAGAGCTTCTGGTACAGCGGACAGGACGCGAGCAGGGTGTCATGCGTGCCATTGCCTGCGATCCGTCCTTGCTCGATGACGGTGATCTGGTCGGCATGGACGATGGTGGACAGACGGTGAGCGATGACGATGAGCGTCTTTCCCTGCACCAGCTTGGCGACAGATGCCTGCATGATGGCTTCATTTTCCGGATCGGTGTAGGCAGTCGCTTCATCGAGAATGACGATGGGTGCATTTTTGAGCATGGCACGCGCGATGCAGATGCGCTGCCGCTCGCCGCCGGACAGATGCCCGCCGCCGCTTCCGGCAATGGTATCGAAGCCGTGCTCCAGCCCCATGATGAAGTCCCAGCAGCCGCAGTCCTTCGCTGCCTGCTCGACCTCCGCATCGGTGGCAGTGGGTCTGCCCATGCGGATATTCTCCCGAACGGTGTCATCGAACAGGAAGTTTTCCTGCGACACATAGGCAATGAGCCCATAATACTGTTCGGGGGAAAGGTCGCGGATATCGACACCACCGATGTCGATGCCGCCTGCCTGTACGTCCCAGAACGAGGCGATGAGCTTGGCAATGGTGGATTTGCCGCTGCCGGACGGGCCGACAAGGGCATTGACCGTGCCCTCCCGAAAGGTCAGATCGATGCCGTGCAGGACTTCGGTTTCCCCATAGCCGAAATGCACATTGTCCAGCGTGAGGGTGTGATCGCGCAGCATGGTCGGTCTGGTCTCCGGACGGGACAGCTCCTCCGCCTCCAAAATGGCGGTGATCTCCCCCATGACCGTTCCCAGCTTGGCAATGCTGTCACTGAAGGACATACAGGCGATGACCGGAACGATCAGCCCCATGGCAAGGATGATGATGGGGACGAGATCGGAAACGGCAAGCGACCCATTTTTGACCCACAGACCGCCGATGGGCAGTACAGTGACAAGGGTTGCCGGCATGATATTCATAGCGAACGTGAAATACAGATTGCTCTTGCGCATCCAGTCCACATAGCTTGCCGCACCCTCTCGGGCGGCATCGACGAATTTTTGATAGGAGCTTTTCGCCTTGCCGAACACCTTGATGACCTCGATGCCGCCGATGTATTCCACAGCGGTGTCGTTGAGGTGCTTGGTTGCGCGCACCGTGCGGCTGTAATTTTCCTCATAGCCGAACATCATGCACAGGAAGCAGATCAGCCCCACCGGAAACGTGATCAGGGAAACGAGTGCCATGCGCCAGTCGATGGCAAACAGCAGTCCCAGTGTGACGACAACGGCGCACAGATTGCCGGTCATCTCAGGGATCATATGGGCAAGCGTGGTCTCGATGCTGTCCACGCGTTCCACGAGGATATTTTTGAGGTTGCCCGAGCCCAGCTTCTGCACATCTCCAAGGGGCATCCGTGTGAGCTTTTCCAGACCCTGCCGCCGGATATTGGCGAGAACGGCAAAGGTCGCGACATGAGACTTGGCTGTGGAGATGGCATGAAAGAGGACGCGCAAGCCCCACGCCCCTGCAATGACAAGGCAATCCATGAGATAGCCGTGAAATGTCCGATCCCCTGCGAGCAGCTTCTGCACGATACGGGCGGTCATAAGGAATGGGACAAGCTGGCAGAGTGTGCCGAGGATGGCATAGCCCGCGCTCAAAATGTAATCCCGCCGTTTCTGTCCTGCAAACTCCATGACCCAGGCAAAGGTCCCTTTTTTCTGTTTCATCTGCTGTCCTCCTGTTCTTTTTGCCGAGATGCTGTACGCTCTCAAAGTTAGCCTAAACTAACCAAAAGGGAAAAATCATAGGGGTATCAGAACCCCATGATCTGCTGCCAGCCTGCTTCATAGAAGCTGACCAGCTGTTCGATATATTCGGCTGCATTTTCTCTTGGGATATCGTGTATGACGATCTCAAAATAGGCGTAGAACATGCTGCTTGTGAGCATGTGTTCGAGCTGTGGGTGTATCCGCTTCATCGGGATGCCGTTTTGCTCCATGGTCTGTGCGAACGCACGGGTCGCGTCACAGTCCATCTGTGTCACATCGTGAATGAGGTTTTCGTATGCCGTGCCCTCTGCGCCGCACAGGATGAGCTTGAAGCGGTCGAAATGGTCGTAGATATACGCCGTCATGCGTTCCATACCGGCTTTGGTGTAGTCCGCCATATTGGCGCATTGTGCCTGAGGCGGTTTTTTCTGGAAGTCGTCCAGAATGGTTCGGTACAGCTCTAAGAGATGGGTATAGGGTTCTTTCACCAAGGCATCGAATATTTCTTCCTTGCTGCGGAAGTAGCCATAAAATGCGCCGGTGGTGACGCCCGCCTGTCTCACGATGCTGCGCAGGGAAGCCCCCTGAAAGCCTTTCTGCAAGAATTCCTGACAGGCGGCACTGAGGATCTTTTCCAGCGTGGTCTGTTCGCCCTCGCCCATCGTCATCCCTCCTTTTGTTTTTTATAACGGTGTTATATAACACTGTTATAATAGCATGCTGCTGCTTGTTTGTCAATAGGAAACAATGGGAGGATCGGGGGGATTTCTGTGTGCACATACTGCGGAGTGTTTGGAACGGCAATAGCAGTTTCCTTTCTGCTAAAAGGATTTGCTTCAAAGCAAAAAGTAACGTGTCGCGCCGGCGACGGCGGCCAAAGGATAGGAAACCTTGCGGTTTCCTTTTCCTTTGGAATCCTACCCTTCCCTCTCCAT
>JARIAV010000157.1 GCA_029257685.1 Butyricicoccus sp. | reverse complement strand
TCGCGCGCAGATTTGGAAGATGAATCGCGCGGACACAGCGACACATTGAAACGTCACCAACAGACCCTCTTGGAACTTGCGAACCGACTGCACCTTGCCGTTGGCAAGATCTATCCCGAGGTCGTGTCCGGTGAGACCATCGCATCCCGACCGCAAATGCAAGCACTCCTGCACGATCTGGAGCAGGGTATGTGGGACGCAGTGCTGGTCATGGAAGTCGCACGCCTGACGCGCGGCAGTCAGATCGACCAAGGCATCATCGCAAATGCCTTTAAGTACACACACACGCTGATTATCACACCCGACAAGATCTATGATCCCTGCAACGCAGCGGATGAAGACATGCTGGACTTCGGTATGTTTTTCTCTCGATTTGAATGGAAAGCCATCAACAAACGTCAGCAGGCAGGGCGGCGTGCATCCTCACAGGAGGGCAAATATATCGGATCGATCGCCCCCTATGGGTATCGGCGTAAAAAGTTAAAAGGCGAAAAGGGCTGGACGCTTGTTCCAGACCCCGAGACCGCCCCGATCGTGCGCCGTGCGTTCGCGCTGCTGACCGAGGATCAGCTACCCCAGCACGCGATCGCCATGCGCTTTAACGCGGAAGGCATCCCGTCACCGCGCGGCGCTTCATGGACAGCCGCAACCATGCAGCGTCTCCTGCGTAACCCCCACTATGCCGGTTATATCACGTCCTCCCAGCGCCCGCTCGTCAAATCGATCCAAGATGGCGCAGTCACAGTATCTCGCCCTCTAAATCCCGACGTGAAATTGTATGCCGGCCGCCACGAAGGTTTGGTTTCCCCCGAACAGTTCGAAAAAGCAGCAAAACTGCTCCGGCAAAACAAACGCCCTCCAGTCCCCCATACGCACGGACTGAACAATCCCCTGTCTGGTCTGATGGTATTTTCCGCGTGTGGGAAACGGATGCAGCGGCGCAATATGCCCTCCGGCCCCGCTCAGCTGATCTGTACCACGCGCGGCTGCCCCACGGTCGCCTCGAACATGGACGAAGTGATCGCGCTGCTGCTGGAAACGATGGCACACTGGCTGATCCGGTTCCAGATTTCTTCCGACTGCTTAGATGACTTTCTTCCGAACGTCGGCAAGAAACGCCGCGAACTGCACGCGATCGCACAAAAGCTGGAAAAGCTGGATGCACGCGAAAAACGCGCCTTTGAACTCGTCGAAACGGGCATATATTCGCCGGAAGATTTCCGAACGCGGCGAGAAGCCCTGCAAGCGGATCGCGCCGCGCTGATCTCCGCGCGCTCTGCGATCGAAAGTGAGATCGCACAAGGGGAGCAGCTGCTTGAACAACGCAGCCACGTTCTCCCGCGTATGCAGCATGTGCTTGATACATTCCGCGAAACAGAAACCTGTTTGGAGCAGAATCGGCTGCTCAAATCCATACTCGACCATGTGACCTACACCAAAACGATCCGCCGCACTCGTGCAAACCACGACACCGACCTAAACTTAGAGATCTTTCCTCGTTTTTTCCAATAGCCTTTATATGTATCTAAATGGGTCTAAAGAACTCGCGCATCAAGAGATGATTGCTGCGATCATCTACCAGCTGACACGAAACCTGACACCGGAGCAGATCCGTGAGGGCGGCTTCGATGCTTACTTTGTCGATCACACAACGGGTATCTATCCACAGGCCGCATCGGGCACACCCTTCTCGACTGCGACCCTGCAATGTACGGGAGACCCGATGACCGACTTGTTTGAGGATCTTGCAGCAGAGGGTGCATCCTGCACACCACAACTTAAAACTGCCAGAACACCCTTGCTGTCACGGTATGTTCGCCTGCGCCACGCCGTCCGACCTCGATCCGGCGAATGAGCTGCTGCATCTGTGCATGCGTCCCGTTCCATACACCATGCGGTGCATCTGACGAAATGGCTTGCAGGCGCAGCTGTTCCTGTTCCGCCTGTGCCCGTTCGCGAGTCAGGTGTTCGAGGATCAACTGCGCGGCCTCCTCAGAAATGCGCCCTGCTGCACGATCCAGATAGAGCAGATGCAGACTTTTTTCCAGTTGGTCGATCTGTGCGTGACAGTGCCTGTCCCGTGTATCCGTTTCGTGTACCTGCTTTTCCTTCTCATGCAAAAACTGTATTTTATCATCGGTTAGATATCCCTGCATAAACTGATTGACCTGCACCGTGATTGCCTCCATCAGGGCCTGTTCGGAAACGAATGCGCCTTTGCATCCCTCGGCGGTACAGTGTAAGTATCTGACCCCTCTGGTCGAGGTCACGCCGAGCGCATGTCCGCACGCTGCACAGAACACCAATCCGGAAAATACACCTGCCTGTCCCCGACGGCTGGGGCGCGTGTGGGCACGGATCTTCTCCTGTACCCTCGTCCATTGTTCTTCGGAGATGAGCGCCTCATGGGTATGCTCCACCCGATACCAAAGCGCCTTGGGACGCGCCTGATTGCGCCGTGTTTTATAGGATTCACTGCCATACCGTCCCTGTACCAGACAGCCGCGGTACATCTCATTGTGCAGGATGGTGCGCACCGTACCGGCACGCCAAACCATATCCTGCTTCCCCTTGCACGCCGAGGGACACGGCACGCCCTGTGCATTGAGCCGCTGGGCGATGCTGCGCTGGCTGATCCCCAAGAGGAACCAGTCAAAGATCTGCCGCACGATCCACGCCGTTTTTGCATCAGGGATCAGATGTCCCCTGTGATCTGGATCTTTTTGATAGCCATAGAGGGCAGTCGAGCCGATATGCAGACCGCTTTTGCGGCGGCTTGTAAGGACGGCACGAATATTCTCCGAAAGGTCTTCCAGATACCATTCGTTGATGAGTCCGTTGATCTGACGGGCTTTTTTGTTGCCCTGTACTGCGGTATCCGCATGATCGACCACGCTTACGAAGCGCACGCCCCAGCGCGGAAAACAGTCATGCAGATAGTGTTCAACGAGTTCCATTTCACGCGTAAAGCGTGACTGTGTTTTGCACAGGATGATATCGTACTGTCCCTGCTCTGCGCCGGCAAGGAGGGCACGGAACGCCGGACGGCTGCGATCTGCGCCTGTATAATCATCATCGGAAAATTCCGCCGTGATGCACCAGCCACGCTGTGCGGCATATTGCCGCAAAAGCTGTTTCTGGTTTTGGATGCTCTGGCTTTCGCCGCCGTCTTTGATCGCGTCCTCCTCAGACAGACGGCAATAGATCGCGGTACGCTCATACATTGTCCTTGCCCCCCTGCCGTATACATAAATATAGCTTTTGTTCTGCTTTTTGTCTGTTTGGCTCCTCCCCATTCTGAAAATGATTTTCCAGTTTCACAATGACCTGCTTTGCCATACAGCATCCCTCCCCCTTGAATCTATGTCCGGATCGGGCGGTGATATGTGTTCCATATTTCGACAGGATCCGGATTTGACTTTCTGGTAAAAAAGGACTATGATGTATCTATCATAAATGCTTTCAGGAGGTATTTTCCAATGAAGATCGCAGTTACTTACGAAAACGGACAGGTATTCCAGCATTTCGGACATTGCAAAATGTTCAAGCTGTTTGACACCGAGGCAGGCACAAGCGAGCTGATCGACCCGCAGGGCAGCGGCCACGGCGCACTGGCAGGCTTTTTACAGACCCACGGTGTACAGGCACTGATCTGCGGTGGCATCGGCGCAGGCGCACGCACCGCACTGGCTGAGGCTGGCATCGAGCTGTATCCGGGCGTGACAGGTGACGCAGATGCAGCGGTTTCCGCGCTGCAAAACGGCACACTGTCCTATGACCCCAATACCATGTGCCAGCACCATGACCACGCGCACGGCGAGGGGCATCATTGCGGCGAAAACAAGCACGGCTGCGGTGGTCACTGATCGCACACAAAAATGCAGAACCTATCAAAAAAAGAACGGCATTGCGCCGTTCTTTTTCTTTGCGTGATATATTTTGACTGATTTTTCTTTCTATGCTATCATATACTGAACAGCAAAAAAAACACGGAGAAAAACTCCGTGTTTTTTGTTGTTCTATTAAAATGTGATCTCCGGCTCAACAAACCAGCTATGCCCTGCTTTGGCGAGCATTTCATCCGATTCCTTCGGCCCCGGTGTGTCTGGTGTGTAGGGATCTGGCATATGATCTCCATACGCCTGTTCGATCGCATCCACGAACTTCCAGCTGGTCTCGATCTGATCCCATTGGGAGAACCAGGCACGCTCATCATGGAAGCAGGCCGTCAGCAAACGCTCATACGCCTCCGGTGTATTGATGCGGTTTGCAATCGAGCAGCTCTGACAGAAATCCATCTTTGCAGGCATGATCTCGTCAAAATCGCCCGGACGCTTGATATTGAACTGCAAATATACGCCCTCGGTCGGCTGGAACTTGACCAGCAGGACTGCCGGTGGGATCTCCGGCGATGGTGTGCGGAATATGACTGCGACCTCCATCTCACGCCGCCCGAGCTTCTTTCCCGTGCGGATATAAAATGGCATATCCTTCCAGCGCGGATTGTCCACGAACAGCTTGAGTGCGGCATAGGTTGGCGTTTTGGACGCGGGCGAAACATTGGGTTCTTCGCGGTAGCCTGCATACTGCCCCAGCACCATATTTTCATGGATCTCCTCGGGCTGTGGCAGCTGCAATGCCCGCAGCACCTTGAGCTGCTCGGTGTGCATCGCTTCGGGCGTAAATTCAGCGGGACGCTCCATCGCGAGAATGGACAGGATCTGGAACAGATGGTTCTGCACCATGTCACGCATTGCGCCGCTGTGGTC
>JARIAV010000156.1 GCA_029257685.1 Butyricicoccus sp. | reverse complement strand
CCACAGACTGCCGTTACCGGCGCATGGGGCGCATAATGGCGGTACTTCATACCCGGTGCCGAGACCTGTACATCGTCTCCGATCTGCTGACGAATGGCGCGGTCGATCTCGACCGTGCCCAGCACGGTTTCCAGCTGCTCGAGCGAGATCCCGCCCGGACGCAGCAGACGTGGGCGATCGCCAGCAAGGGAAACCACGGTGGACTCGACCCCAACGGCACAGGCCCCGCCATCCACGACAGCGGCGATCTTGCCCTCCATATCCTCCATGACATGCGCCGCGGTCGTCGTGGACGGTCGGCCCGAAAGGTTGGCAGAGGGAGCGGCGATGGGGACACCGGCGGCACGGATGACCGCCCGTGCGATGGGGTGGGCTGGCAGACGGATGCCCACGGTATCCAGTCCGGCGGAAACCTCGTCAGGGATGCAGGCAGCCTTGGGCAGGATGATGGTCATGGGACCGGGCCAATATGCCTCCGCAAGCCGGACAGCGGCTTGCGGCACGCAGGCAGTGAGGTCATAAATCTGCGCAAAGTCCGCGATATGCACGATGAGCGGATTGTCAGCCGGACGGCCCTTGGCGGCAAAGATCTGTCGGACTGCCGCGCCATCAAGGGCATTTGCCCCCAATCCATATACGGTTTCGGTGGGGATGCCGACGACCTGTCCGGCCGCGAGCAATTGCCCCGCCTGCGCGATCGCACCCTCTGTATCGGGATGCAAAAGCAAGGTTTTCATAGGTTACACTTCCTGTTATGAAAGAATGATATAATACAAAACGTAATCAGACAGATGCATCCTGTGCCTGAAGCTTTTGGGCGGTATCGGCTGTGATGAGTGCATCCAGCACCTCGTCCATATCGCCGTCCAAAAACTGAGACAGCTTATAAATGGTCAGCTTGATGCGGTGATCGGATACGCGGTTTTCCGGAAAGTTGTAGGTGCGGATGCGCTCGGAACGGTCACCGGTGCCCACTTGGGCGCGGCGCTCGGCGGCGATCGCCGCATTTTGCTTTTCGCACTCGGCCTCGTAAAGGCGGGTACGCAGGACGCGCATGGCCTTATCACGGTTTTTGTGCTGGCTGCGCTCATCCTGACACTCGACGACGGTGTTCGTCGGCAGATGGGTGATGCGGATGGCGGATTCCGTCTTATTGATATGCTGTCCGCCTGCACCGGAGGCGCGGAAGGTATCGACCTTGAGATCGGCGGGATTGATCTCGAAATCCACTTCCTCTGCCTCGGGCAGAACGGCAACCGTGACCGTTGAGGTGTGGATCCGTCCCTGGCTCTCGGTTTCGGGAACACGCTGGACGCGATGGACACCGGACTCAAATTTCAGACGGGAGTACACACCGTCTCCTGCGATCTGGAACACGACCTCTTTACAGCCGCCCAGCTCGGTCTCGTTGATGGACAGGATCTCGGTCGTCCAGCCGCGCTTCTCCGCATACATATTATACATGCGATGGAGCGAATGTGCAAAGAGTGCGGATTCCTCGCCGCCGGCACCGCCGCGGATCTCCACGATGATATTTTTATCATCGTTGGGGTCGCGGGGCAGCAGCAGGATCTTGAGTTCTTCTTCCAGCTGTGCGGCACGGTCCTGTGCGTCATTCAGTTCTTCCTGTGCGAAGTCGCGCATTTCCGGATCCCGCATCAGCTCCTGTGCATCTGCGATGGTACAGCGTGCTTCCTCCAGTGCGCGGATGACCTCCACGATCGGTGCGAGCCGTCGCTGCTCCTTGAGCAGACGGGCCGCAGCCGCCGGATCGTCATAGAGATCGGGCGCGGACAAACGCGCTTCGATCTCGTCAAAGCGAGCAAGCAATGCATTCAGTTTATCAAGCATGGTCTACCTCGTGTTATGGATTAAAAATATCTGCCTGTGAGCAGCAGCCCCAGGATCGAGCAGTATTCCCGCATGTGGGAGGCTGCTTCTATGAGCGGGACATCGGGCATCGGGGCAGGGAGACCGTATGGGTCGAGCCCTGCATGTGCCATCAGTCGGCGGGCACGCGCCAGATGAAAGTCACTGGAGATCACAGCGCAGGAATGATGTTCCAGATCATAAAGTTTTTTTGCATTTTCTATGTTTTGAATGGTGTTGCGGGAGGCGTCTTCGATCAGAAGACGATCCGCGTTTACGCCCAGTGTCTCGACCATATAATCACGCATCATGTGTGCTTCGGGCATGGGCTCGTCCACGCCCTGACCGCCGCATAAAATGGCGGTCGTATCCGGATGTGTCTGCAGGAAGTCTGCCGCCGTCCGGCATCGCTCTATGAGCGTTGCGGAGGGGCGGTCGGGCAGGATGTGCGAACCGAGCACAAGCACATACTCGGCTTGCTCTGCCTGCGGATCTGCCCGCTGTCCCTGAACGATCAAGGCTTGGATGCACACGAAAGACACACAGAACAGAACGAAAAGGATGCGTCCGATGCGCGAAAGCACATGTGCAATACGGTGTGTGGAGGATTTCCGTGTGAGGACACCTTGTGCAAGACAGCACACCCCCAAGGCATCGAGGAACAGTCCACCGAAGCGTATCGAAGAAAAGGGTAAAAAGAATATACTGGAAACGATGAAAAGTGTGGCAAGGACCATCCAAAAATTCCACTTAGTCCACATAAATATCCCCTCTATGGAACGAGATCAAATGAAATGTACATTTAGAAAAAGGCACATCACTCGATCTGCTCTGCCAGTGTTTCCCACTGTGCCATTTTATCTGTCAGTTCGGTCTCGGCAGTCTCGCGCATGTGCATCAGCTCCATGAGCTTACCGGCATCTGCGCCGCATCCTGCCATTTCCAAATCGAGTGCCGCAATGTGTTCCTCCAGCTGTGCGATCTCACGCTCAAGGACGGCGATTTTTTTTGCAATGTTTTTGGTTCCACCCTTGGGTTTGGGCTTCTCAGTGGGGACAGGGGCTTGGGGAAGCACCTCCTTGGGTGCAGCAGGTACCGCGGCTGCTTTCTGCCGCTCGCGGTAAGCAAGGAAGGCTTCGTAATCGCCCGTGAAATCCGTATAGGTACCGTTTTCCAGATAGATGATGCGGGTGGCAAAGCGTGAAACAAAGTAGCGGTCGTGGCTGACGAACAGCAGCGTGCCGGTAAAGGCTTCTACGGCTTCTTCGATCCATTCACGGCTCATCAGATCCAAATGGTTGGTGGGCTCGTCCAAAATGAGCATATTCAGCGGATCATACATGAGCTCGCACAGGCGCAGACGGCTTTTTTCGCCGCCGGAAAGCATACGCACGATCTTGAGCTGATCTTCACCGGAAAAGCGGAATGCGCCCAAACGGTTGCGTGCCGTCTGCATGGTCACATTCTTGTCATAGATGAGCGTGTCGATCAGGTTGCGGCCCTCATTTGCAAAGTGTACCTGCTGCGGCAGATAGGCAGGGCGCAGACCCTGTCCCTTTTTGATGACTCCGTCATCCGCAGGTTCTTCTCCAAGAATGATGCGTAAGAGGGTCGTTTTTCCTGCGCCATTGTCACCCAGAATGGCAACGCGTTCGCCATTGCGGATATTGAAAGTTACATCCTGTAATATTCTGCGGCCATCAAAACTCTTTGTAATACCACGGACCTTGAGCACATCTTCCGTCTCATAGTTGGCATCCCCAAAGGAAACGGACATGCGCCCCTGTCTTTTGGGGCGGTCGGTCACCTTCATGCGCCCGATGCGCTTTTCAATGGAAGCAGCGCGCTTGGCGAGCTTTTCCGTGCCGTGCTCGTGCATCTTGCGAGCGGTCGCTTCCAGCCGCTTGCGCTCTGCCATTTGGTTTTCATGCTCGGCGAGCCGCTGCTCATAGCGGCGTTCCCGTTCCTCTGCATAGAAGGAATAGGAACCGGCATAGAAGTCACATACGGTATCGTGGATCTCGATGATGCGCTCACAGCATTGATCGAGGAAGTAGCGGTCATGGGATACCGTGACGACCGTACCGGTATAGGATTCGAGGTAATCGCCCAGCCAGCGCACGGCATCCAGATCCAAGTGGTTGGTCGGCTCGTCCAGAAGCAGGATATCCGTCTGCTCCAGAATGATCCGCGCCAGATTGACGCGTGTTTTTTCACCGCCGGACAGTTGGGAGAACAACTGGAGGCGCTGAGAGTCGGGGATCTCAAGGCCGTTGCAGACCTTGTCCACCTCAAAGTCGTGGTCATAGCCGCCCAGCGCATCCAGCTTTTGCTGCAAGGAACCATAGCGGCGGAGCAGGAGCTCGTTATGTGGATCCTCTGCCATCTGGACGGCGAGTGCATCCAGCTCTGCACGCACGGCGTGTGCACGGGAGAAGGCCGTGCGCAGGACGTCCTCCACGGTCGCGGCGGGGTCATAGTGGGGCATCTGGTCGATGACACCCACGGTGCGTCCAGCCCCAATGGAGACGTGCCCGTCGTCGTAAGGAAGCCGGCCTGCGATGATATGCAGGAGTGTTGTTTTTCCGGCACCGTTCGGCCCGAGGATGGCAACCTTTTCACCCGGTTGGATATCAAAATTGAGGTTTGACAGGATCAGGCGGTCGCCATAATATTTCGTTAGATTTTGTATGGTGATATCAGCCAAGGAACATTCCCTCCAGAGAAATCATGAAACAAAAAGGGGCCAGAGGCCCCAGAAAAAAGACCGGCTATGCCTGATATTCCGGCTGACCGGCAAGTGCGAGGTCAGGGCGGCTGGTCTCGATAAAATTCACACCGCGTGTGACCAGAGAGTGCAGCACTGCGGGATCATCTGTTTGTGTCGAGGCAAGGAACAAACCACAGCGCAGGGCCTCGATGCACAGGGCTTCGGTGAGCAGTTCGGGGGCTGCACGCAGGCCGAACAGTCCGAGCCGCTGTGCGCCGCGCACGAATGTGACCGGATCTTCCGGCGACAGGGGCAGATCCACCATTACCTGAAGATCGGGATAGGCAGCGGCAAGGGCAGCTGCCTGCTGTGGGTGCAGACCGCAGAAGTAGGTGTGGGGCAGATACTCCGAGCAGCGCAGAGAAACGCGCACCTGTGCCGCTGTCAGCGGATCGTGCAGTTCAATGCCCATCTTGCCCGAGTAGGAGCGTACCAGCTCCAGTGCCTGACCGAGAGAAACCAATTTGGGATAGGTGGCACGCAGGGTCTCGAAGCTGTTTTCACGGAGCGAGAGTGCGTCCCCGGCGGCGGCTGGTCCCCCCTTGGCGCACAGCACGGTGATGCCGTCCTGCGTGGTTGCGACGGGCAGGATACAGCCATGCGCACCGACCGCATGGCCTGCCATGATCGCTTCCAGACTACAGGCAGGCTGACCCATTGCGTCGGCCGTGGAAAGAATAAAAGAAGTTCGGTTGGAATAGCGCACGGCGCTCCCTCCCATCAGATAATGTGGATCAGATTGTTTCAGGTGCGTCATAGGTTTCGCCAAAGGTCTCGACCGTGACGGAAACCATTTTCTGGTCCGCACGCGGGCGGTCATGCCAGTCGCGTGGTGTGTTTACGATCTCATCGGCGGTCTCGATGCCCGAAGTGACCATGCCGAATGCAGCATACTGGCCGTCCAGGTGTGGGGAATCGGTCGTCATGATGAAGAACTGGGAACCGGCAGAATCGGGATCCATAGTGCGTGCCATGGAGATGACACCGCGGGTGTGTACCAGATCGTTCTGGAAGCCGTTTGCGGTGAATTCGCCGCGGATGCAGTAGTCCGGACCACCCATGCCGGTCCCTTCCGGATCACCGCCCTGGATCATGAAGCCGGGGATGACACGGTGGAAGATCGTACCATTATAGAAGCCCTTCTGTGCCAGATGGATAAAGTTGCGTACCGTATTGGGAGCGACCTCGGGATACAGCTCCAGCTCGATCTTGGAGCCCGATTCCATTTCGATCGTTACGATTGGATTTTTCATTGCGTAAAAGCACTCCATTCTTTTGTATTGCGTAAATTTTCATGTATTCTTATTGTAACAAAGTCGCAGGCGTTATACAAGGCGGAAATGTAAATATTCGCCAGATTTCAAGCAGAATTGGGAGACAGAAATCAAAATTTCCCGAAAGGAGCAGACGGGATCTGACACCCTGCCATCGTATTTTTACAATTTGATTACGATTTTATTAAGAATTTTTTAAGGTCATTGACAGGGAGAGTCGTGTGTGATATTTTAAGTGTACTAATACAAATGATACAGTTGAAGGTTTGAAAAGGAGGGGCTCTCTGTGATTGCGATCCCTTGGCTCAAGGCGGCCATTTTTTTGATCAGCACCGTATCCGTGCTGTTCCTCGTCTATTTTGCGCTCTACTTACCCTATACCTTGCGTCCCGCTCCCAAGTGGAAGCGGCATACACCGCGCTGTCGGTTCGCAGTGCTGGTGGCAGCGCGCAATGAGCAGGCGGTCATCGGTAACCTTGTGGAAAGCCTGATGGAACAGGACTACCCACGGGAACTGTTCGATGTCATCGTCATTCCGAACAACTGCACAGACGACACCGCAGGGGAAGCCCATCGGGCAGGTGCGCTGGTCATGGAGTGTTCGGCCCCTGTCCGCACCAAGGGCGATGCACTCAAGCAGATCATGGAACGGCTCATGCATCAGGATCGTTACGATGCCATCTGCGTATTCGATGCGGACAATGTAGTAGATGCCGGTTTCCTGTCCGCGATGAACAACGCATGGTGTGAGGGTGCGGTTGCTGCACAGGGATACCGTGACAGCAAGAACCCGACCGATACGATGATCTCCTCGTGCTACTCCATCTATTACTGGATGGTGAACCGGATGTTCAGCCATACCCGTGCCCATGCAGGCCTGTCTGCCATCGTAAACGGAAGCGGCTTTATGGTCTCGATGGACTGGCTGCACCGACACAATGGCTGGCACACCGTCACGATGACGGAGGATATCGAGTTTACCACGCAGTGTATCCTGTCCGGCGAGCGGGTCGCGTGGGTACCCGATGCCAAGACCTATGATGAGCAGCCGCTCACCTTCATACAGTCGTGGCATCAGCGCTGCCGCTGGACGGTCGGTCTGTACCAGTGCCTGCGCGTGTATACCCCATCGCTGCTGCGCCAGACCTGCCGCGGCCGGCATGATCTGCATGCGCGTCTGGATCAGCTGCTGTTCCTGTTTACACCGCTTTTGCAGGTCATCTATTTGATCTCACTGATCCTGACCGGCATCCTGTATGCCTTGCAGATCCATTTCTCCCTTGCGCCATACAGTGAGATCCTGTACGAGCCGTGTCTGTCCGTCGCGATCTCCTTTGTGGGAACGGTCTTGCTCGCGATCGCCGTGATCGTGCTGGAGCGCAAGCCCCTGCTGCTGATGGCAAAGGGTGTGCTGGGATATTGGCTGTTTGTCATGAGCTGGATCCCGATCAATGTTGTCATGCTGTTCAAGCCGCAGACCGAATGGAAAGCCATTGCGCATACACGCAGTGTACGGCTGACAGAATTGCAGAAGTGAAGAAAAGGGCTGCCACAGGGCAGGACTTTCAAAAAACGATAGACAAAGATCGACCTGCAAGCGAAGCGGTTTCGCGTGCAGGTCGATCTTCTTTTTTTATGTTTCCTTTGGTGGTTCATTTGCGTCTGGTGTGTCTGTGAGCACAAAACGGCAGATCCCACTCCATGCAAGGAAGCTGGCGATCAGATTGGGAAAGGAAAATCCAACAAACAGCAGCAGCGGAAAGGACAGCGGCAGCCATGTTGTTTCCAGAAACAGGATCCCCAGCAAAAGGACGGCAGTAGGCAGGCTGTAATAAAATTGCAGGAGCGAGAGCAGCACCATATTGCGCAGAGCGGCAAGGAGAGGGAGTGTCGTGGCGGTGAGCATTGGATATAGATAGAGGAAGAACGCGGTCAGGAAAACCAGTGAGATCAGCACGGATGCAAGCAGGGCAGGGGTCTCTGCGGCGAGTCTGAGAGCGAGCAGGCCGCTGCCGAACAGGATCGCCCATAAAAAACCGAATAGCGTTGAGAACTTCCAGTTTTCGCGAAACGCCTGCCAGTAGTCGCTCCAGATATCGGTCGGCAGATCACGAAGCATACGGATCGTTACCTTGGTCATCGCACCCCAAGCCGCACCGATCGTGACGATCGGAAGGCAGGT
>JARIAV010000092.1 GCA_029257685.1 Butyricicoccus sp. | reverse complement strand
AAGCTCGCCTGTGCGCCAAGGAAGATGGCTGCCAGACAGGTCAGGCGGAACACGAACAGGATCCGCTTGTCATCCTTGATGAAGCGCAGGTTGGACTCCGTATAGTAGTAGTTGCCGATCAGGCTCGAGAATGCAAAGAAGAAGATCGCCACGGTAATGAACACATTGCCAGCCGCACCAAAGGTGCTTGTCACTGCGTCCTGTACATAGGTGATGTCCTTGGACTGCGGCACACCGGAAACCATCAGGATCATCGCCGTGGTGGAGCAGATGACCAGTGTATCAAGGAATACGGAAAGTGTCTGGATCAGACCCTGCTTTGCCGGATGGGATACGTCCGCGGTTGCTGCCGCATTGGGCGCAGAACCCATACCAGCCTCATTGGAAAACAGACCCTTCTTGATACCGGTCACGATCGCACTGCCTGCAAAACCGCCCATGATCGCCTGTGCATCAAATGCCTTGGTGAAGATCTGCTGGAACACACCAGGTACCGCATCCAGATGGGTAAAGAACATGATCAGTCCAATGAGGATATAGCCACCTGCCATGATCGGAACGATCACCGAGCTGATGAAGCCGATGCGGTGTACGCCGCCAAAGATGACGAGTGCAGTCAGCACAGCCATCACGATACCAATGATCATCGGCCATGCGGAATTGGCGTAATCCGGAATATAATATGCGATCGCCGTGGAAATGTTATAGGTCTGTAAGCCGTTGAACCCGTATGCGAAGCACGCGATGATCAGCACCGAGAACACACAGCCCAGCCAGCGTTTGCCCATGCCGCGCTGGATATAATACGCTGGACCGCCGCGGAAGGCGTCACCGTCCTTGACCTTGTAGATCTGCGCCAGCGTGGACTCGATGAAGGCAGACGCGCCGCCAATGACAGCCATGAGCCACATCCAGAACACAGCACCCGGTCCGCCCGTTGCGATCGCTGCCGCGATGCCTGCAATATTTCCCGTACCAACACGCGACGCGGTGGAGATCATCAGTGCCTGAAAGGAAGACACCTGCTTCGTCCCCTCATCGTTATTGGACTTTTCCTTCAGGATCCGAAGTACGTCTCCGATCCGGCGCACCTGGACAAAACGGGTGCGTATCGTGAAGTATACACCGGCACCGATCAGCAAAAAGATCAGGATATAGGTGTACATAAAATTGTTCAGTTGTCCCAAATACTCGTTCAGCATTCAGTTCCTCCTATCTTTTTTTGAAGCATCTATGTATTATCATACAGGATTTTCATTGAAAAAACAAGAAACAAAGCACTGCTCCAGAACATGCTTGTAAAAACAGTATATTTCCCTACCGGTTTACTCTGTTATTCTGTGTAAAAGCAATAAAAAAAATCCATCCTGCTCGATACACAGGATGGATCTTCTTGCTTATTGGAACTCCTCGATCGACTTACTGATGGTATGTGCGATCGGCTTCCACTCGATCTTACAGAACAGCGCAACGAGTGCGATGGGGATGTAAGTAAAGATAAAGAGTGGGAATGTGAATGTATACAGGATCTTGCGCCCTGCGGTGGTATTGATGCGCTTCCATTCGGTGATGACGGTCATGGTGCCGAAGAACAGGAGCGTAAAATAAAAACCACTGAAGGAGGACAGGATCGAGGCGAACGTCACCTTCATGATTGGTAATGCAACTGGTGTGCTCAGCATTGCGCTGATGAAGAAGAACGCATTGACCGCCACAGATGCCATCGTCAGCAGCATCGCCGGTGCAACGGTCATCAGCATATCATAGCAGGAAAAGCTGTGACGCTTCAAAACGCCCAGCGTGAGCTTCTTGCCATAGCGAGCGAACACCTGATAGAAGCCCTTGGACCAGCGCAGACGCTGATTCCAAGACTGCTCAAAGGTGACCGGCTGCTCATCATAGAATACCGCAGTCGCACAATAGCCGACGCGCTCATTTTCCACGGCACAGTCGATGGAGAACTGGATATCCTCTGTCAGCAGATGATACTTCCATCCGCCGCGCTCCTCGATGACCTTGCTGGAGACCAGAAAGCCCGTACCGGAAACGGCACAGTTCGTGCCAAGGATCATGCGGGAATTGTTGAGGAACTTTGCTTCACGCAGGAACCACAGGGCACTGCCTGCCGAGATCCAGTTGGAATCAAAATTCTTGGAGTTGCGGTAGCTCGTTACCACGCGATATCCGCTGTCGAATACCCTGTTCATCTCCGAAACATAGTTGGGGTCGAGCAGATTGTCCGCATCAAAGATGAAATAGCCGTCATACTTTGCCTCTGAAAACTCATTTGCGATGCGCTGGAAGGCATAGTCCAGTGCATACCCCTTGCCGACCAATGTTCGATTCATGCGTTCGAACACGATCGCGCCTGCACGCCGTGCAACCTCTGCCGTATCGTCCGTGCAGTTATCCGCAATGACGAACACATCGAGCAGCTCGGCGGGGTACCTCTGTTTTTTTATACTGTGTACCAGCTCGCCTATGACGGCACTTTCGTTTCTGGCTGAGATGACCGCCGCATATTTGTGCAGCTTCCCAGCCTGCGGGATCGGCTGCTTCTTTCGGTCATGCCACAGTGCTGCGATCACATAGAACAACTGATACGCATAAAAAAACGTAAACATCGCGAAAATCAGCAGATTAAACCCTTTTATAAATTGTAACACGTCGATTCCTCCAAATGGCACCTGCCATTATCCAAAACAGGCAGCCTGCCTGCGCCGGCTTTGATACAATCTTAATCTTTTCCGCCTGATATTATATCACGAATTTGTCCAATAGCAACAAGTATTTATGCCAAAACCGTCGTCAAAAAACGGTCAATTATCGGTAAATTGTGTATTGCTTTTTCCAAATCCGTATAAACCGCACAGAAGCCGATACATTTCCGACAGATTTCCAAGCGGAAACTCGTCATTATGCACAACTTTGACCTGTTTGCCGTTTCTATATCGATCTTACAAAAAATCCTTGTTTTCGCCCGTTTTCGGGGAAAGTACGACACCGATCCCCACGCCAAGCAGGGCAGGCAGCAGCCAGCCGAGGCTCTGTCCATAGAACGGGAGCGCATGCAAAACCGCAGTGATCCCGGGGATCACGATATGTACGCCCTCCAGTGCAGCCAGCAGGCTGACCACCGCCGTACACAGGATCGCCGCCGGATATACAGCCGAAAAGCGTCCCAGCCAGCGGTGTGCAAATGCCAGTGCGATCAGTACGATCGCGACCGGATAGATCGCACCCAATACCGGCACGGAAAACGACAGGATCTGGTTCAGACCCACATTGGAGATCAGCATACTGACGAATGCAAAAAAGCACGCCCATGTCCGGTATCCGAATACCGGAAAGATCTTGGCGAAGTAATCTCCGCAGCAGGAGATGAGCCCCACACAGGTATTGAGGCAGGCGATGCCAAAGATCAGCGCGAGAATGATAACGCCGGTCGAGCCGAACAGCTCCATCACAATGGACTTGAGCACCGCCGTTCCGTTCTCAGCCCCGGAAAACGCAGCACCCGACTGTACGCCGATGTATGTAAGCGCGGCATAGACGGCAAACAGCACGATGCCTGCAATGATACCTGCCCGACAGGTCTCGCCTACGATCTGCCGATTGTCCTCCACACCCTTTGCGCGGATATTGAGGGCGATGATGAATCCGAAGTTCAGGGCTGCGATGGTATCCATCGTCTGATAGCCTTCCAGAAATCCGTTGACGGCAGCACCCGAAACATACTTGCCCACAGCCGGTGTCGGATCCCCCATCGGATGCAGGAGACATCCTACAAAGATCACAACGATCAAGGTCAGGAGAGCCGGCCCCAAGATCTTCCCCAGCCGGTCAGTGAGCTTATCCGGCCGCAGTGCCAGCAGCAGCGCGACGGAGAAGAACACCACCGAGTAGATCAGCTGTGCCATGCCGACGGAAATGCCCTCTGGCAGGAATGGGACGGCCGCCATCTCAAACGAGGTCGTCGCGGTACGCGGGATGGCGAGACAGGGGCCAATGGACATATAGATCAAAAAGGTAAAGACTGCCGCAAATTTGGGATGTACCCGCCCTGCAAGCGTGGGCAAGCCGTTCGACTCTGCAACGGCAATGACGCCCAAGATGGGCAGACCGACCGCACTCAGGCAGAAGCCGATCATGGCAGGGATGGCAGCCTGTCCCGCCTGCGCCCCCAAAAACGGGGGGAAAATCAAATTCCCTGCACCAAAGAACATGGAAAACAGGGTCACACCGACCAGAAGCCGATGCCGTGTCGTTAACTTCATGCAATGCCTCCATAAAAATTCATGTGTGCTTTATCATACCGCGAATCGGATCGAATTACAACTATTTTTCAAAGAAAACCTGATATTTTCCAGTTTGGAACCTTTTTTCCTCCCTCCGCATAGCTATGGAGTATCCATCTATGACAGTTGCAGGAGGTCTTACTTATGCCAAATATCTATCTTTCTCCAAGTACACAGGATTTCAACCTTTATTATGACGGGAATGGCAGCGAAGAATTTTACATGAATCTCGTCGCGGACGCGATGGAGCCTTATCTGACCGCATCCGGCATCACATTCACGCGCAACACACCGGAAATGACGGCGGCTTCTTCCATCCGCGCCTCCAACGACGGACAATATGACGCACATGTTGCCCTGCACTCCAACGCCGCTCCGGAGAGTCTTGCCGGACGCCTGCGCGGGATCGATGTGTACTATTATCCAGCTTCTGAGCGCAGCCGTATCCTTGCCGATCTCGCCGTTTCTCAGCTGCGCCGGATCTATCCCCTGCCCGATGATGTCGTTGCACGCCCTACGACCAGCATTGGAGAGGTCACGCGCACCCGCGCCCCTGCCATCCTTGCCGAGCTGGGCTACCATGACAATCCGGATGATGCGGCATGGATCCGCGGCAACATCGTCCCCATCGCCCGCGCGATGGTCATGGCACTGACCCAGTATTTCGGACTGCCCTTCTTAGAGCCCGAGCCCATCCTGTCCGCTACCGTCGATCTGAACGGCGGCAACCTGAACATTCGGGAACG
>JARIAV010000076.1 GCA_029257685.1 Butyricicoccus sp. | reverse complement strand
TCGCGCTGGAGGAATGTATCAACTCAGACAGCCAATATTATGGCGGTACGGTGGTGACGAATGACTGGGTGCTGTATGCAGATGCCCAGAATACCGTCCAGATCCGGATCGCGGCATTTGGCAGCTGCGTTTTCCGCGTGATGCGCTCATGAGGGAGCGAATGTGGTCGCGATACGCCGTGTGACGCAGTCCGGCGGAGAATACAGCCATTCGGTGAGTCTGCCTTCGGTGATGAAATATCGCAGTGGTGGGGAGAATGGCGGCTGGTCAGACAAACGGTCGATGATGTTGAGCTTGATCTTCATGCGCGAGGGGACGATGGACTTGATATAGACCGATACGCGGTCACCGTTTTTCAGGTCGGGGCGATATTCGGCAAGGCCGGAAAGATTGGGGGTCAGCTCTACAAAAATACCGTAGCTTTCAATGCTGCGCACGACACCTGAGACCGTTTCGCAGGGATGAAAGAGGGCGGCATTTTCTGCCCATGTGCCCAGCAGCTCCCGATGGGTCAGCAGGATGCGCTCTTTTTCCGCGTCGATCCCCAGAACGGCGGCATGGATCGCCTGTCCGACGGAAAAACGCTCGCTGGGATGGAAGATACGGGAGACGGAAAGATGTTCGATGCCGATAAAGGAAGGCACACCGCAGCCGATGTCTACGAATGTACCGAAAGGCTCTAAATGCGTAACCTTGGCGGAGAGGATATCCCCTGCCGTCAGCTCCTGCATCGCCCACGCGATCACCCGATCCTGTGCGCGCTTGCGCGAGAGCCGGATCGGGATGGAGCATGGGTCGATGACCTCGAACGCCACAGGACGCCCGACGCGGGACAGGATCGCGATATCGCGCGTCGTGCCCTCGGCGATGCCGCGTGCACACTCGGTGCGCGGGATCACGGCACGGCCGCAGGGGAGCTCAAGTACGAGATCGTGCTCAGCCGTACAGGAGACGGCGATCGCTTCCAGGATCTGTCCGCGTCTCGCGGCGAGCTGCAGTTGTTCGATCGACTGCATGGCGGTTCGGTTTTCGGTGTCTTGTAATTTTGTTCCCTCGGGGAAATATATTTGTTTCATACCTGTCAGGACCTCCTTTTGGTGCTGATTCTACTATATGCAATAGAATGGAAAAACTACCCTGCTTTATGAGATTGGAAGAATGGAGGTGACCTGCAATGGAGATCCATGTGGGAGATCGCTTACTGATGAAGAAAGGACACCCATGCGGAAGCAAGGAATGGCTCGTGCTGCGCGTGGGCAT
>JARIAV010000072.1 GCA_029257685.1 Butyricicoccus sp. | reverse complement strand
TGACCTATAATCTGGGTATCTATCCGGTCATGCACAGCTATCTGATGGATATGAAGGCACTGAACGTACAGAAGCGCACGGTCGGCATCATCGAGAACGGCTCTTGGGCTTGCAAGTCGGGCACACTCATGCGTGAGTTCCTGGACGAGCAGATGAAGGAGATGACCGTTCTGGACGACCAGCTGACACTGGCTTCCGCCCTCAATGAAAATGGCGTTGCGGATCTCGACAGTCTGGCAGACAGCCTGATAGAGTCCATCCGAAACGAAGCATAAAAAGTATAGATACGACAAATAAAAAGGGTCATATCCACGGATATGACCCTTTTTCTAAACAAACATTTTTACTTTTTATATTGCTGCGCCAGCTCGTCCAGCGTGCGCACAGGCTGGGACAGTCCAAGGATACGGCTCACGGAATAGAGCGTTGGCTGGGTCAGTCCGCAGAGGGCGAGCAGATCGGGGTCGGAAAAGACAGCATCGGGCGTGGTGTCCGCCACGAGCGTTCCGGCATGGAACAGCAGCACGCGGTCTGCCCACCGCCATGCAAAGTCCACGTCGTGTGTGGAGATGAGCAAGGCGATCCCCTGAGACTCCAGCAGAGCAAGGTTTTGTTCGAGCAGCTGCGTATTCAGAGGATCGAGGCTGGAAGCCGGTTCATCGAGCAGGATGAGCGCAGGCGACATGGCGAGCACATCGGCGATGGAGACGCGCTTTTTCTCACCGCCCGAAAGATATTGGGGGGCACGGGTGCGGAACGCTTCCAGATGCAGGTTGGTGATGGACTGTTCAACGGCATGGCATACCGTGTCCGTATCCCAGCCCAGATTGAGCGGGCCGAAGCTGATCTCCTCCTCGACCGTACCGGCGAGCAGCTGGACATCGGGATCCTGAAATACGAACCCCACCTTGCGGCGCAGGGCGGTGAGGGACTGCCGTTTGCGGGTCACCGGCGCGCCCTCCAGAAAGACCTGTCCGCGTGTGGGGGAGAGGACGCCGTTGCAGAGCAGGAAGAACGTAGACTTGCCTGCTCCGTTTTCCCCGAGAACAGCGACCTTTTCGCCGCTGTGAAGGCAAACGGACAGATCGCGCAGGGCATCTCTGCCGTCCTCATAGGTGTAGCTGACCTGTTCCAAACGAATGATCTCGTGCATGATGGATCTCTCCTGTAAAAAGAATAGAATTTCAACTGCGCCCTCAGCGATAAGAAAGCAGGGTCATGAGGGCAGAGCCTGCAACCAGAAAACCGGCGAACAGCGCATGGGAGACGCGAATGGGCTTGGGGCGCGTCAAAAAGCGCAGCTCCCCCGTGCAGCAGCGGCTTTCCATCGCATCGAAGCACGCGCTCGCCTTGCGGAAGCTGTTCGCGAGCAGCAGGGCGTAAAGCTGCCCTGTCGTGCGCAGACTGCGGCGCAGGCCGGAGAACCCCAAACGGCTCTGGGCAGCGGCGTGCATCTCATGATAGGTCGCAAAGAGCAGGAAGATATAGCGATAGATGAGGACGGCAAGATCGGTGACGACCGCCGGAACATGGGCGCGCCGCAAGACGGCGAGCAGTTCGGGCATGGGCGTAGACAGACTCAGGAAGAACAGACAGCTCATCGCGCCCAGTGCGCGCGCCAGCACCAGCCGTGCCGCCGTCTGCGCCGTGGGCAGGATGCTGAGGTATCCGCCGAAGAAAGGCAGATCCAAAAGTCCGCCGCGTTCGGGGGTGAAGTTCCAGAGCAGGGCAAGGGTGCTGAGGAGCAGGAAGACCGCGGGCAGACTGAATTTGGAAAGGTAGTCGTGCCATGAGATCCCCCCGATGCCGATGGTGACGGCGCACAGCACCACGGTGAGTGTCAGGGGCATGAGGGCGGTCTGCGCCGCGATGCACAGCATCAGCACAAGCAGGCTGCACCCGACCTTGAGCGCGGGAGCGACCTTGCACAGAGCGGAACGGCGCGCCAGCACATCAATGGAAGAAATACCGGAATGGGTATGGTGCGTGCGCAAAAAGAGCAGCCCCGCACCAAGACTGAAAACCAGCAGAAAGGGTGTGGGCAGTTGTCCCAGAAAGAGTCCGTAGAGGACGCATGCCGTCAGGATGGAAGAAACCATAGAAGCCTCCATAGAAGAACTGCCTGCCGCAGGATATGCAAGCAGGCAGTTCGGGGATTTTGGTTTTTTGAGATCGCCTCAGTCGTCGTCGCGCTTGTATTTCTTGCGTGCGACGAGGTAGCCGAAGCCATAGGCGATGACACCTACACCGATGCCGGTCTGCAGGCAGAACAGCAGGCTTTCGACCTCACCGGGCAGCTCGCCGCCCAGCGCGGTTTCGAGAACGGGTGCGAACCACGGCTCGTATGCTTCTCCGCGGATCTCCTCGACCATCTGGCTTCCGGCGTCATCGCTTCCGCCAAATTCTGCGCCTTTGATAAGGAACAGGGGCAGGAATGCCATCAGGATGACAAGGACGAGCGAGATCAGAACGGTTTTTTTGTTTTTACTCATCTTGCTTCCCCCTCTCTGAAAAAGCCGATCAGACGAAGCTCCGGCTTTGCGTAGGTCTCCAGACCGATGAGGATCAGCATGGTCAGGATCCCCTCAATGATGGCGAGAGGAAGCTGCGTGGGGGCAAAGACCCCGAGGAATTTGACGGCACTTGCTGCGATGCCGCCCTGTGCGCTTGGGTTTGCGATGGCAAGCTGGATGCTGGTCACACAGTAGGTAAAGAGATCGCCCAGAAAAGCGGCGAGAAAGACGGTGACCTTTTTGTTCAGGTTCATCTTGCGTCCGAGCTTCCAGATACCCCAGCTGACAAGAGGGCCTGCAATCGCCATGCTGAAGGTGTTCGCGCCGAGCGAGGTCAGACCGCCGTGGGCGAGCAGGATCGCCTGAAAGAGCAGGACGATGATGCCGAGGATACTGGTGATGGCAGGGCCAAAGAGGATGGCGGCAAGACCGGTGCCGGTCATGTGGCTGCAGCTGCCCGATACGGACGGGATCTTGAGCGAGGAGATGACGAAGATGAAAGCACCGGACATGGCGAGCAGGATCAGCGCGCGGCGCTGCTCGCTCAGGGTGCGGCGGATCGCCAGAACTCCCGCGACAAGGAATGGGATGCAGACGGCTGCCCAGAGGACGCAGTGGACGGGGGGCAGATAGCCCTCCATGATATGCATCGCGGACGCGGCAGTGGGTACACACAGCGCGGCACTGAGCACAGCGGAAAGGGACAAAAGACGTTTTTCGTTTTTGCTCATGTTTGAGATTTCCTCCTTTTTTTGTGGTATGCACCAAAAAAGAGCCATTCCGCATAGAGATATGCCGGAAGGCTCCAAAACAAAGCTGCACATGGATACATACAGCGTACATTGTGCCATATATGGTCGAGCCGTTCCATATATGGGAACCTGCGGAAGGCAGGCATCCGTCAAACAGGCAGGTCTTCCGGCTTAGGCGTCATGGCATCCAGTCAAGCCTTCCCGTGTGTACCCACAGTGGCGGTGTTGGACTGGAGCTGTTCCTTTACGGCGGCGGTCCCGCATGGGTGTTTCACCCATTTCCCTATTCTCTCAAAG
>JARIAV010000047.1 GCA_029257685.1 Butyricicoccus sp. | reverse complement strand
GCCGCACGCGCAGGCGTTGCAGGCAAGGGCTTTGCCGTTGTTGCCGATGAGGTGCGCAACCTCGCGCAGAAATCCTCGGAATCTGCAAAGGAGATCACCGCACTTATCGAGAACACCATTGCCGCTGTTGCACAGGGTGAGCAGATCGCACAAAAGACCAGCTCTACCTTCCATACACTGACCGGCAAGATCCAAGACGTTGTATCGACCGTCAACGAGATCGCAGCCGCATCGGAGGAACAGGCTGATACCATCCAGCAGATCACAACTGGTGTAGATCAAATCTCTGCTGTAGTTCAAACCAACTCCGCAACCAGTGAAGAAAGTGCAGCTGCCAGCGAGGAGCTTTCCGGTCAGGCAAATATCCTGAACGATCTGGTCGGACAGTTCTCCCTCCGTTCAAGTGATGCCATGCTGCAAGCAGCACCACAGCCCAGCGCGGAATATGCCACTCCCACATATACGGCACGTTCCCCGATGACATCTAACTTTGATAAGTATTGATGCAGCAAAAAAAGAGGCGGATCACCGCCTCTTTTTTTTGCGCTTTTCTGTTGTCTTCTATCGCATCAGCGCAGAGATCGTGATGAGCACGGTGATATGCAGCGGATAGAATGCATAGCAGAAATATTGAAACCCCTTGCCATGCGCGCCCTGCCGTCCCCGATAGAGCCAGATCGGGATGAGCGCGAGCAGGGCCAGCCCCTGCTGCACGAAATCGAACTGCACGCCGAACAATCGGATCGGATAATACATCGTACCCAACAGCCGAATGTTGATCCAGTATAAGCCGATCAGCTGCCCTGCAAAGCACCACCAGCTCCTTCCATGGAAAAAATAGAATACGAACACAGTCAGCACGCCTGCGCCATAATAATCGGTCATGCCAAGGCTGCCCATGCCCGCTCCCAGTGCCACGATCAACGCTGCCAGAGGGATCCATCTCCAATCGTTCCACCGCGCCTTTGCCTGATCGATACACCAGATACCGCCAAGTGCGATCAGGAACGTCCAGATGACATTTTGATGATATGGATAAAACGCCGATCCCCCATACATGATATTGAATGGGATCTCAGAAATAAGTGCAAATATCAACAGGCGCTGCATATATCGCTTGAAATCATGTGTATGAAAATATCCCTCTGCGATGAGGAACGCAAAAATGGGGAAAGCGAGCCGTCCCACGCAGGTCATCCAAGCCTGTCCGGGCACGATCGTTGCCCACATATGATCGAGCAGCATAAAAAACATTGCAAGGATATGCAATGTGCGTGCGCTCACATCAGGTATCCGTTTTTGTTCATTCATAGATCTGCCTCCAAATTCTTGAAATGCTCCCCCTATCTATATCCATCGTATTCTACCGTGTTTATCCTACCATACGGGTAGGTGTATGACAAGAAATTTTTCCAAGGAAAAGATATCATTTTCTGATAAATCCGATTGAAAATTCAACTTTTTCACAGGAGAACTGTTTGCATGCGATGGATCACCTGTATCGATATCCTGCCCGAAAAAATAAAAATCTTGCAATTTTGTCTGTTCTCCTCTAAAATTTTCGTATGCCACAATGCCATTGGCATAGAAATCTATTCCTTTCAGGAGAATTTATTTATGAATCAGCAAAACACATCTTCCCCCACGCAGGCACCAGAGCCCTTGACGCAACGATCCTGGTTCCACAAGTTTTCCATCTTGGCGCCTGCCCTTGCGTTTACCATCACGGCGATACTGCTTTGGGCTGGACGCAGCACACCTGTTTTCGATCTTCTGACCAAAAACCAGCAAAGTGTGCACGCACTGCTTTCGGGCTATCGCATGGTGTATATCCTGCTCCTCTGCGTGATCGGCTTCGGTGTTGTCCTTTCGATCGCCGCTTGTTTTCTCTGTATCCGATATGGGGAAAGCTCGGAAACGACCGGACATATCATGGTATGTCTGCTGATCATCACAGTCGTGATCGTGACCGTGATCGGTCTGCGCCTTCCCAAACTCATTTCTGCATACGACGAAGATCTTGCACAGCTGGAGAACGGAACGACTGAAGAAATCACAGTATGGCTCAGCCCCAACACCTATCGCGCACCACTTTCCGATTTTATCGGCGCACAGCCCGTGACACGCTATGGCGGCATCGGCGATGAGACAGCGCATCAATGGGAGGACTTTTATATGATCGATGCACTCGGTTTCTCTCCTGCAAAGAATATGCTGTTTGAAGAAATGCAAAGCATCTCGTGGAATGAGGAGAATCGCCCCAGATACCGCATCCGCTATACGAAAAACTTCCGCCTTGTCACCTCGATCGAAGAAGCCGCCTGATCGTTTCTCTCTTTAGAGACAGACCCTCGAAAAAGTTTCTATAAGTTCCGCCTTGCTTGCACGCCCTGTATCAAGTGAAACCTATGGGTTTTTACCAAAACTTCTCAAAGATTTTACCAACAACACTTCCTGTTCCCAAAGAAAAGCGAAATTTACATAATTTTTTCTAACAAAATTTATAATTATGTGTCATCATGAAAAGATATATGTTATAATAAGCGTACCACTCTCAAAAGCAAAGGAAGGTAATTGCATGGAAGATTCAAAAAAGTTTACATGGTACACCCTTGCGTTCATGGCGTTCTCTACGGTATGGGGCTTTGGTAATGTACTCAACGGTTTTGTGTACTTCAACGGGATCCAGGTCATTTTCAGCTGGATCCTGATGTTCGCCCTCTACTTCGTCCCCTATGCGCTGATGGTTGGCGAGCTTGGTTCTGCATTCAAGAACTCCGGCGGCGGTGTCAGCTCATGGATCCATGAAACCATCAACCCGAAGTTCGCATACTATGCCGGCTGGACCTACTGGGCATGCCATGTCACCTACATCGCAAGTAAGGGCAGCGGCGGTCTCAAGGCGCTCAGCTGGATGGCATTCCAGAACGGCTCCACCTATGACGAGTTCCCGACCATCTGGGTACAGCTGGCAACCCTTGGGATCCTGCTCCTGTTCTGCTGGGTCGCAAGCCGCGGACTCAATCCGCTCAAGAAGCTGGCGACCATTGCAGGTACGAGCATGTTCGTCATGTCCATCCTCTACATCCTGATGATGTTTGCCGCACCGGTCATCAATCCGCAGGGCGGCTATGTCTCGATGGAATTTTCTTGGGAAGCACTGATCCCGAATTTCAATCTCGCATATTTCAGCTCCCTGTCCATTCTGGTCTTTGCCGTTGGCGGCTGTGAGAAGATCTCTCCTTATGTAAATAAGGTAGAGAACCCGTCCAAGGGCTTCCCGAAGGGCATGATCGCACTGGCCATCATGGTCGTTGTCTGCGCGATCCTCGGCACCATCGCAATGGGTATGATGTTCGATCCGAACCTCATCAACGAGAGCACAGAGAGTTTCAACTCCTACGTTTCCAACGGCTCCTACTGGTCATTCCAGAAACTGGGTGAATACTATCACGTTGGCAACCTGCTGCTCATCATCTATGCAGCCTGCAACGCCATCGGTCAGTTCGCCGTTCTGGTACTCAGCATCGACGCTCCACTGCGCATGCTGCTCGATAACGAAGATGCACGTCAGTTCATCCCGTCCAAGCTGCTCAAGAAAAACAAGTACGGGGCATATATCAACGGGATCTGGATGGTCGTTGTACTCTCTGGCAGCATCATCCTGATCCAGTCTTTTGTTCCGGGTGCTGCCGCTGTTCTGGCACAGCTCAACAAGCTCAACTCCGTTACCATGCCGCTGCGTTATCTGTGGGTATTTGCCGCTTATATCGCACTGCGCAAGGCAGCCGACAAGTTCAAGCCGGAATACCGCTTCGTCCAGAGT
The DNA here is from genome assembly GCA_029257685.1 of Butyricicoccus sp. Lineage (GTDB taxonomy): Bacteria > Bacillota > Clostridia > Oscillospirales > Butyricicoccaceae > Butyricicoccus. The sequence goes on along the minus strand of JARIAV010000047.1, from coordinate 59 downwards.
CAGGGCGTCGCGCTGCTGGCTGGCAGCTGGTGCTTTGTCGTGACCGCCATCTGCTGTGT
>JARIAV010000015.1 GCA_029257685.1 Butyricicoccus sp. | reverse complement strand
GAAGCAATGGCTTCGAGTGCCTGTGCCTTCTTTTCCTCCAGCGCACGCAGTCTTTGCAGGTCTGGCAGCTTTTCAAAAATACGCGCGTGTTCTTTCGCTTTTCGGTTGCGCTGATATACCTTGAGCTCCTGCTCCAGTTCCTTCCGGCGTTCTTCCTCGCGCTTTTCATTTACGCGTTCGATCTGCTGCTGCATCTGCCGTTCTTCTTTCAGCTGACGGATCTTCGTGCGTGCACAGCGAATGACATGATCCATCTCTGCAACCGCCATCTGCACCTCTTTCTTCTCATACCCTGAACTCTTTGCCACTTTCTGTCGATTGGCATAGACGCGGCCAATGAGTGCGCGTACATCCTGATCGGTCGTCCCCTTGGCAAGCCGTGCCATATCGCGGCCGACCTGATAGTTCAGTTTTTTCTTTTGCAGGATCTTCATCTTTTTTTGAAGTTCTTCATTCTTCTTCCGTGTCTCCTCGAGCCGTTTCTGATTCATTTCCTGCATCTGCTCAAGCATGTGCCTCATTTCTTCCAGCTGATCGTTCCATGTATCCTCTTGCTCTGGTGCTTTCAGGACAGACGACCATTGTGTGATCTCTCCATTCTCTCCGATCACGGCACCTTGATTATAGATCCCGCTACCCGACTGCTGCATAAGTGCATAGATGGTTTTCCCGATCATGATATTGCCTTCCTGCCAAGCCGCATCTCCCTGTGCCATCCAATCGAGTACATCGGGAGCAATTACGATATGCGTCCCCTGTCCAGCCGATGCCGCAAACTGTTCGAGTTCTTCTGTACGCTCTCCCAGATCACGAAAGGTAAAATTCACCCATGGATATTGCTGCCGCAATGCCTCTGCGATCTGTTCCGGCGTGCGCACCTGCTTGATCGGTATTTGCTCCAGATCCCCCACTGTATAGGTATCATATCTACGAGAAGGCACGCCGGACGACTTGACCGGCTTTGTACGGGTATCGCGTTGATACCCTCTATAGGGCGATACCCCCTGCATGGACACACCATTCATTTTGTTCTCCCCTTTCCTTCAAATTCTGACTACGCTTATTCAATACATCGACCAATCCCGAATAAAAATAAGCAGTTTGGGTCTTATTGTGCCCAAACTGCCTGTTTTTCCTCGTTTGCGTGATAAAATTTGATGGTAAACCGCGCGCCTCCCTCGGGTGCACAGTCTGCACGGATCTCTGCATCCTGTGCGTGCAGGATCGCGCGTGTCAGGGAAAGCCCGATCCCAATGCCGCTGCCCTGCTCGTTCCTGCCCCGATAAAACCGTTCAAACAGATGGGGCAGTTCTTCCTTTGCAAAGCCGCAGCCACTGTCTGTAATGACAAGCTCCGCAAAAATCGGATTGTTTCGTGCACAGACCGTGATCGTTCCGCCCACAGGCGTATGCTCTGCACAGTTCTTGAACACGTTGGTCAGGGCTTCTGCCGTCCACATGGGATCCACCAGCATTTGGATCTCCGGCGGAACTTCCAGTTTGCGTTCGATGCCGGCTGCATGCAGCTGTGCTTCGATGGGCTCCATTGCGCGAAGCACCAGTTCATACAGATCGGTCGGCTGCCGCCGCAGGGTGAGTGCACCTGCGTCCAGTCTGGACAGGGTAAGCAGCGCACTGACCAGTGCTTCCAGCCGGTCGGTCTGCGCACAAAGCCGCTCCAAGCAGGCGGCGTCCTCCGGATCTTGTCGGGAAAGCAGCTCTGTCAGCAGACGCATGGACGTCAGCGGCGTTTTGAGCTGATGGGCGATATCTGCAAGGTTGTCTGCAAGCGTCTGCCGCTCCCCGATCGCCTGCTCGCGGGTCAACTGCAACTCGGATACGGTCTTATAGATCTCGTCCTCCAGCTTGGAAAATCCATCCTCCTGCCGTGAAAGTAAACATTCTTTGTTTTCCAGCACGGCAGTCAGATAGTCGGTCAGACCGCCGATCCGTTCCATGCGTTCCCGCTCCTGCCTGCTCTGATACCAGACGATCGCCAGAGAAAACAAAAAGAATACTGTCACGCAGCAGGCACAGATCCCCCAAACACACTGGGCAAAGTAAAATCGTCTTGTGTATCCGGCATGTGTCAGCAGCTGAACACCGGTTTCTGCCGTTCCCTCCGTCATCTGGTGCAGGGCAGCATACACGCTGTCTGTCTGCCGCAAAGCCGACACCAGCCGTGCCTGCTCCTGAAAAAGTCCGTCTGCCACAGCCGCGGCGCATAAAATCCCCAACGCTCCCCCTGCAACCAGTGACAATATCGTGAGATACAGGAAATCTTTCCTTTTCATGGATCAGTCCTCCATCCGGTATCCAATGCCGCGCAGGGTCTGGATCCCGTCCGGATAGCCCAGCTTCTCACGCAAACGCCGCATGGTCGCCGTCAGCGTATTGTCAGACACGAATTTTCCATCGGCATCCCATAGCTTTTCCAAAAGCTGTGTGCGTGTCAGGGTTTGATTCTTATGTTCCATCAGCACCAGAAGCAAGCGGTATTCCTGAGCGGTCAGCGGGACAGGCACGCCATCACAGGTCACACGCGTTGCCGCCCGATCGAGTGTGATCGCGCCGCAGTGCAGGCTGTCTCCTGCCTCCGGTATGGTGCGCCGCAAAACGGCTGTGACACGCGATACGAGGATCGCAAGGGAAAACGGCTTTGTAATGTAATCATCTGCGCCAAGTTCCAATCCATGCACCACATCGGCTTCCTCATCGCGCACTGTCAGGAAGATGATCGGTGTATTGCCTTGTGCTTTCACCCATCTGCATACAGAATCCCCCGATCCATCCGGCAAATTATAATCGAGCAGTATGAGTGCAGGCAGTTCCCGCCTGTACTGTTCCTTTGCATCCGCCTCCGTACCGACCGTACAGACCTGATGTCCGGCGCGCTCCAGCCCCACCACGACCGCAAATGTAATATCCGCATCATCTTCTACCAACAGGATCTTTGCCAACTCGTCTCACCCCTTTTGTGCCATATGATCGGTGAGCGTTTGCAGGATCACATCGGAAAAAACGCCCTGCGCCGCGGTCACCGCGATCGCCTGCTGTCCGGCTGCCGGTTCATATCCCAGCTCCGCAGGAGAAAACACGGTATCTGCCGCTGCCAGCAGAGGCAGATCGAAAAGACTGTCCCCTGCCGCAAAGATATGGAGATCTGTACCCAGCCGCGCACGCAGGCGGTGCAGCGCCTCGCCCTTGTTGAGTCCACGGGGCAGCACATAGAGCTTTCCCCCATTGTCGAACAGCTCCACCGCAGAGAGGTCGATCCCCTGCCGCAGGCGTTCCATCGTCTCCGGTACATTGCTGCTCTTGGTGTAAACGAACAGTCCATCGACGCGGCGCACATCGAGCGCACGGTTTGGGTCATCTGCAAGGATCGCCTCTGCCTGCTGCATGGCGTCCTCTGCCTGCGCTGCGATCTGTTTGGAGACGGCATACCATGCAGGGTCAGATTGTCCATCGACGAGCAGCACACCGCCATTGGTGGTCAACGCCAGCTTGGGCGCCCATGCTTCAGAAAACCAGATCCTCTGATACTGCTCCACCGAGCGGGTGGTAACGGGTACAAACAGCAGCTTACGAAAGATCTCATCCAGCAGAGCATGGCTTCGTGCCGTCATATAGGAAACCTCCCGTCCCTCATATCGCTCTGCAAGGATCTTATCCGTGCCGATGTCGCGTTTATAGGAATAGATCAATGTATTATCCAGATCTGATGCAAAAATATCCATACGATCCCTTTCTCTGTGACTGTGTTTCAAAAGAATACCTGCGCCCGAATCGGGGCGCAGGTAGTTTTTTTACGCCTTGGTTTTTGGGGTCAGCGCCTTTCGGATCAGATCGACCGGATACATGGTCAGTGCCATTGCACAGACGATGAGCCAGCCCTGCAAGCCGAAACGCTGACAGCTGAACACTTCACCGATCACACCGCCGATGGATACCAGCACGACCTGTACCACCATGATGGCGAGCCAGATATGCACGAATCGCTTGTTCTCGCTCAGGTGTTCAAACACGTTCATGCCGTCACTGCGTACATTGAACGCATTGACCATGAAGCTGAATACGAACATACAGAAGAAACCGGTATACCACTGTGCATCCGTTGCAAACTGCGCACGGAAGAACGGAACCATGAACCACAGGATACTGATCGCCGTCAGCCACAGGCTCATGATGACGATCTGGATCGCCATGGGCTTGCTGATGATGCTCTCATCGCGGCGGCGCGGCTTCATGCGCATATACTTCTTGAGTGCCGGCTCACCTGCAAACATGATGGAAGCCAGCGAGTCCATACAGAGGTTGATCCACAAAAGGTGCGTGACCTTGAGCGGACTTTCGATACCAAGGAACGGAGAAATTGCAGATACGAATACAGCGGCAAGGTTGATGACGAGCTGCATCTTACAGAATTTCAGGATGTTGATATACAGGGTACGGCCATACCAGATGGCATTCTTGATGGAATTGAAGTTGTCATCGAGGATGACCAGCTTACCGGCTTCCTTTGCGACCTCCGTACCGGAGCCCATCGCAAAGCCGACATCGGCACGCTTGAGGGCGGGCGAATCGTTTACGCCGTCGCCTGTCATACCTACGACAAGGTTCATCTCCTGACACAGGCGCACCATACGGCTCTTATCCGTCGGCAGGGCACGGGAGATCACGCGGATACGCGGAATGATCTTCTTGACCTGATCGTCGCTCATCTGAGAAAGCTCGGCAGAGGTCAGCACCAGCTCGTCTCCGCCATGGTACAGGTTCGCCTCGCGGGCGATCGCCATTGCGGTCTCCTTGCGGTCGCCGGTGATCATAACGACCTGAATGCCTGCCTTCTGTACCTCCTCGATCGCCTCACGTGCCTCGGGGCGTACATCATCACGGATGCCGACCAATCCGATGAGCACAAGGTCATCATGGATCTGATCACGCACCAGTTCCTTTTTGCTGTAACCGAATGCCAGCACACGCATCGCACGGTTTGCCAGCTCATCGATCTTGGCATCGAGAGCCACGCGGTCGATGGGCACTTCATTGCCCTGTGTATCGAGACACAGATTTGCCTTTTCCAGGAGGCGTTCCGGTGCGCCCTTATAGAAGGTGCGCTTATGCTCAGGCAGATACGCCTGACTGAATTTATTGGCACTGTTGAAGTCCTGCTGTGCGCCGATCTCGCAGTCCGTGCGGTCAGCAAGCGCGCGGAAAGTAGACTCGCCAAGGAACTTGAGCAGTGCCTGATCGGTCATGTTGCCGCCTACGACATTGTGCTGATCGTCGAACAGCGCACCGGTGTTCTTGCCGATGCTCAGGTGCAGGGCTTCTGCCATCTTGGGTGCAGCTTCCACATCCGTGGTCTTGCCGCAGCCATCAAAGAATTCCACGACTTCCAGCTGACCCTTTGTGATCGTACCGGTCTTATCGCTGAACAGGATATTGAGAGAGCCCGCAGTCTCGATACCAATGGACTTGCGCACAAGTACATTGACCTTCAACAGCTTACCGGTGTTCTGCATCAGAACGAGCGCGATCACAAGCGGCAGACCCTCCGGCACGGCACATACGATGATGGTGATGGCGATCGCGACCGCGTTCATGACGTCACCCACGATGGACAGCGCACCTGTCTGCATGTATGCGCTGAAGCCGCCTGCCAGCAGGATGAAGTGGATAAAGTACGCCAGCGCAATGACGATCGCACCGATATAGCCGAATACGGAGATCTGACCTGCCAGTCTGTTGAGCTTGACCTTGAGCGGCGAATCGGGCTCCTTGTCCTCCATATCCTTTGCCATCTTGCCCATCATGGTTGCAAGACCGACCTTCTGAACGATCATGTATCCCTCGCCGTCCAGCACGGTCGCACCGCGGAACAGGCTGTGTGCATCGACAAAGGTGTCACCGGTGATATTCTCCGGCACGGTGAAGCCCTCGGGTGCTGCCGTCTTGGGGCACTCCTCCGCCTCACCATTGAGTGCGCTGTTGTCCACGGACAGTGCGCCCTCGGCAAGGATACCATCGGCAAGGATCTTGTCACCGGACTGGAGCAGGATCACATCGCCTACAACGAGATCATCGGCTTCAATGACCTTGACCACGCCGTCACGAATGACCTTGACCGTATCCTTTTTCTGGGAGTCCTTGAGCTGTCGGTATGCCTTGTCATTGGCAACGCCTGTCTTTGCCGAAACAAAGTTTACGAGCAGGATCGCAATGATCGTACCGACCGGCTCATACCAGTCGCTCTCTCCGATCGCGAACATACCCAGCATGATGGCTGCAATGACACACAGGATGCGGATCATTGGGTCTTGGAAGCCCTCCATGAACTGCTGCCAGAAGGTTTCTGGCTCTGCCTCCGGAATACTGTTCGCACCATACTTCTTCCGACTGTCCTCGACCTCTGCTTGTGAAAGACCTTTCAATTTCTTGTGCATAAGGATTTTTCCTCTTCTCTAAAATACTTGCAAAATGGGGAGTGCATACGCGCTCCCCATAGATGCCTGATGCTTAACGGAAACGCTCGACCAGATCGGCGATCCCTCCGTCCTGCGTGGGCTGACCCATCGCATTGAACTTCCATTCCCCATTGTGGCGATAGACTTCGCCAAAGATAACAGCCGTTGCCTGATCGTACTGTTCGGTCAGATTGTAGCGGCAGATCTCCTGATTGTTGCGTGCATCCACCAGACGGATGAAGCTGTTCTGGATCATCCCGAAATGCTGGCCGCGCTGACGTGCCTGATAGATGGTAACTGCCATAATGACGCGGTCATAGTTTTCAGGCAGGCGGTCGAGATCGATCACGATCTGCTCGTCGTCGCCGTCACCTGCACCGGTCAGGTTATCACCCATGTGCTGTACCGCACCGGACGGATGGGTCAGGTTGTTATAGAACACCACATCCTTGGTGCTCTGGATCTTGCCATCCACACAAACGAGTGCGGATGCATCGCAGTCGATGGCCTGTGTCTTGCCGCCGAGACCAAAGAGCCCCTTCTTGACCGGCTTTGCTTCGTCCCAGCCCAGACCAACGATGATACGGCTGAGGCCCGGCGTCTCCTTGCTCAGGCTGACTTTCTGCCCCTTCTGTAAGCTGACTGCCATATATTTTTCCTCCTGTCAGTTGGATTTATTCGGTCTCGATGCCATAATTTGCACAGAGTGCCGCAAGTCCGCCATAGAAGCCCGAGCCGATGGCATTGAACTTCCATTCGCCGTTGTTGCGGTACAGCTCACCGAACACAGCGGCGGTCTCGATGGAGAAATCCTCACCGAGATCGTAGCGCATCAGTTCCTCGCCGGTCTCCTCGTTGTAGATACGGACAAATGCATTGTTTACCTGACCGAAATTCTGGTTGCGTGTCTCTGCGTCATAGATGGTGACGGTGAACGCGATCTTTTCGATCTCAGCCGGTACCTTGGACAGATCGATGCGCATCTGTTCATCATCGCCCTCGCCTGCACCGGTCAGGTTATCGCCCATGTGCTCCACGCAGCCGGACGGATGCTTGAGGTTGCCGTAGAATACGAAATCCTGCGAGCCGCCTACCTTGCCGTCTGCCTTGAGCAGGAACGCAGAGGAATCAAGGTCAAAGTTTGCGCCGGTGTCGTACTGGTTGATGTCCCAGCCCACACCCACAACGACCTTGCTAAGTCCCGGATTGCCCTTTGTCAGACTGACTTTCTGTCCCTTTTGTAAACATACTGGCATGATCTTGTTCTCCTTCTCATTCAAATATCGTTCTGTTTAACAGGTCTCGATCCCATAGTTTGCACACAGGGCCGCGAGGCCGCCCTGGAAGCCGGAGCCCACGGCATTGAACTTCCATTCGCCGTTGTAGCGGTAGATCTCGCCGACCACGATGGCGGTCTCGATGGAGAAATCTTCCCCGAGGTCATAGCGGATGAGCTCCTGATTGGTGTCGCTGTCCACGATGCGGATATATGCGTTTGCGACCTGACCGAAATTCTGACGGCGCTTGTCCGACTCATAGATGGTAACGGTGAATGCGATCTTTTCGATGTTCTGCGGGATCGCACTCAGATCAACGGTGATCTGCTCGTCGTCGCCGTCCCCCTCACCGGTCAGGTTATCGCCCATGTGCTCCACGGCACCGGACGGATGCTTCAGATTGCCATAAAACACAAATGCATCGGTATCCGGTGTCTGACCGTTCGCAGTCAGCAGGAATGCACTTGCATCAAGGTCAAAATCAAAGCCGCCGTCATAGCGGTTGACATCCCAGCCCAGCCCCACGAGTACATGACGCAGGCTCGGATTTCCCTTGGTCAAATCTACTTTTTGTCCCTTTTGTAAGCTGATCGGCATAGTTAGCCCCTCCTTTATGTTTTACGCAGGCAGAGATCTTTAATTTCTTCCACCGCGCATCATTTGTTCAAATTCGCCCTGAATAGCGCGCAGGCGCTGTGCGTCCTGCTCTCTCTGGTGGCGTGCATCGTCCTGGATCTTGCGGGTATCATCGATGCCCTGTACGATGGTCTTCCACGTCTGCTCCAAGGTCTCGATCTTGACCGAGCTGCCCGAAGCGAGCTGCGCGGTCATGCGTGACTGCTCTGCGGTATTCTGTGCATTGCGCAGGAGCATCTCGTTGGTCTTTTCATCGAGTGCGCTCATGGCTTCCGCCTGAATACGCTGACGCTTCAAGAGGATCGCCTGTGCCAGTGCCTGCTTAAAGACCGGCAGGGTGATGATGAACGCCGAGTTGATCTTGCGCACGAGGTTCATATTTGCAAACTGCATGGTCTTGAGCATGGGGATGGACTGCATCGCCACATTCTCCGCGATGCGCAGATCGTGGGTGCGCTGCTCGAGCATCATCTGCGCCTGTTCCAGTGTTTGCAGCTCGAACTGAATGGACTGGTCACCGGTCTGCTCAAGATCGGTGCGCCGCTGCTGGATATACGCTGCGATCTCCTGACAGCCCTGCTCGCCTGCAAGGATGTATTTGACAAGATCGTGATAATAATTGACATTGCTCTGGAACATCTGCTCCAGCTTGCGGTTGGATTCCTTGATCTCGGACTCATACTGCTTGAGCTGAACGAAGATCTTATCCACCTCGTCGCCCATCGTGTGATACTTGTCGAGGATCTTGTCGAGCTGCTTGCGCATATTGGAAAACAGCCGTCCAAAGAAGCCCGGATCCTCGCGGATCTCATCGATATCGAACTTGTCCATGATCTTGCTGAGTGCCGTCAGCATGGCACCGGAATCGTCGATCTGGCTCATGTTCATGCCGTTCAGCACGGCATCCGAGCACTTGGCGATCTCTCCGGCGACCTCACCGCCGAAGCCAACGATCGTTTCAAGGTTATAGACCTCGATCTGGCTGGCGAGATCATCGACCTCTTTCGTGCCGACGAGCTGTTTGGTCATCTGTTCTCTGTCGTCCTGAATGTTGTATGGTACAACGTCCATGCTCGTGTCCTGCGGTGCAGCGGCTGCTGCGGGTTCACGCGAACCAAAGTTGATACTCATGTATGACCCCTCCTAAAGAATCGGCTGAAAATCCCCTCACCGCCGCCTGTCGATGCCGCCGATAAATAGGGCGGCTGCAGATCGTACAGATATTCACCTGCCTGATGCTCGGTGAAAAGCGGCTCGGTATAGTATTTTTCTATGATCTGATAGCCTGTCGGCACGAACAGCACCACATCGAAGCAGGCATGGTGCAGGAGCGCAAACAGGATGCTGTCTTCCAAGCTGCAAGAGGCTTCCCCCGTTGCAACAACGGCGATCTTGGGGACGGCCTGTGTAAAGTCTGCCTTTTGCAGGATGCGGACGATCTCCTTGGGCAGCTGCATGGCAACGGACAGGATCTTATATTCCATACCCTGTGAGAACGTGCCGCGAATGAGACCGGAATCGAGCAGCAGCTGTACCTTATCGAGCAGGAAGTCCTGTACCTCCGGTCTGAGCAGACCATACGGATACGCCGGACTGTTTTTGAGTGCTTCCCGCTGGAGCTTGCGGTTCTTGATGAACGCGACGGGATCGAGCCTTGTGTCCTCGACCGGCTGCAGATAGGGCAGCCGCGTGATGCAGATGGTATCCGTCCCCATCATGCGCTTGACCTGACTCCAATACGCGCCGGTATCGCGGTTTTTGATGCCGCTGACCTTTGCCGTCAGCACGGGCACCAGAACGGTATCGTCGATGACCTCGAAGCCGGGTCGGTAGACGGCTTCCTGATCCCATAGGATGTAGATCTCCTCACACATGGTTTGCAGGGAGACCGCCGAAGCCTTTTGATACTGATGGGAGCGATACAGACCGGAATCCTGATAGAGCGTTTCGGTCAGCTCCTGCTCGGCATGGTACGCCGCCGTGCGATAGGATACCGCATCCGCCGAATCGGGAAAATGCTCCACCGGCAGGGAATCGGGATACACCCGCTCGAAAAGCAGCTTATCCTTGAGGCAGCACTGCGCCCCCGATTCGGGATAGATCTGCAGGAGATCGAGGGGCATACGCGCGAGAAAGCGCAGGAACAGAGCTTCAAACGCATTTTGACAGACACCGAAATAGATCAGTACGGGCAGCTTCCCTGCACTGTAGCCCTCAAACAAGCCACGAAAATAGCGGTTGAACCAGCAGACAAGGTACACGGCTTTGTTTTTGATGCGCATGGCAGGTTCATTTTCCTGTTCCAGCTCATGCATCAGCTCCACGAACGCACGCCCTGCGGCGGCATCCAGCTTTGGGTTTGCCGTGGGCTGGAGCATGGGGAGCAGCGCGGCGATGACCTGCGCCGCCGTTTGCGCATTGGTTCGCGCAACGCGTGCGGTCTCCTCCGGCGTGGGGATGGGAAGCTCCTCCCAAACGGTCACATGGCGTCCGGCATCCTCCAGCTTTTTGCGCCAGAGGAACAGATCCCTTGTATACGAGGATTTGTCCTCCACGCCCAGGATGCGAACGAACATGGTATAGATATAGTCGGTATGCTCACCGCGTGCAGAGGGCTCGGTCAGAGAATCCGCAGGCAGGTTGCCGGAAAGCCATGTGTTCGGTGCAATGACCGGTGCATTGGGGAACAGCTCTGCCGCGGTTTTCGTCCGCTGTGGCGGCTGTGCCGGTCGCGGCGGTGCAGGGCGTGCCGCCTGCGGTCTCTGTGTCTGTACCGGTGGCGGCGGCGGTGCAGACTGCGCGGGTCGGAGCGGCGGTGTCGGATTTGCCGGTCGCGGTGGTGCGGACTGTGCCGCAGGTCGCGGCGGCGTAGGCGGTCGGTAGCTCTTGACCATCTGTTCCAGTGAAAAATCAGGCGGGAACGGCTGATTGCCTGCCCAAGTACACAGCACGGCATATTCATTTTTCGGGTCGAGGGTGTGATATTTGGCGTCCCCCTTTGGCTCGATGAGCAGGATATCACAGCCTGCCCGCGCCAAAATACAAAACAGCTGGAATTCATGGCTGCTCAGTTCGCCGTCATAGAG